>NZ_JBHNPP010000038.1:0-35418 GCF_042436695.1 Flavobacterium sp. HJSW_4 | reverse complement strand
GTACAAAGATGATTTTAGTGCCAAGATCTGGAGACAAATTAATAAGTATTAAAAGTTTTTTTTCGCCACGAATTCACGAATTATTTAAATTCATTGGTTCGTTTTATTCGTTTTATTCGTTTTGAATTGCACGAATTATTACAGATTAATTAGTGTAATTCAGCGCGTCGATTTCCATATAGATTTGAAAAAATAATTCGTGAATTCGTGGCGGGAAAAAATAAAAAAAATAATTACCATGAAAAATATAATAATCTGTTTGATGATTTCAGCAGTTTCTTTCGCGCAGCAAATAAAAACAGGAGCTGAAAACTCTTCAAAATACCTGCCTTTATTAAAAGGAAAAACCGTTGGCGTTGTGACCAATCAAACCGGAATTATCACTAAAGAAAAACATCTGGTCGATTTTTTAGTTGAACAAAAAGTAAAAATCAAAAGCATTTTTGCACCAGAACACGGTTTTAGAGGAACGGCTGACGCTGGAGAAAATGTTTCTGACGAAATAGATTCTAAAACAGGTTTGCAGATTGTTTCGCTTTATGGAAAAAACAACAAGCCAACTCCAGAGCAATTGAAAGGAATCGATATCATGATTTTTGATTTGCAGGATGTTGGAACGCGATTATACACGTACGTTTCTACTATGCACCGCATTATGGAAGCTTGCGCTGAGAACAATGTTCCACTGATTGTGCTGGATCGTCCCAATCCGAATATTGCGATTGTCGACGGTCCGGTTTTGGACATTGCTTTTAAAAGCGGAATCGGAATGCATCCAACGCCTTTGCTTCACGGAATGACTTTAGGGGAAGAAGCCAAAATGATCAACGGACAAAAATGGCTAAAAGACGGAATTCAATGTAAATTGACTGTAATTCCGTGTTTGAATTATACTAGAAAAAGTTCTTATAGTTTGCCTGTTCGACCTTCGCCAAATTTACCAAACGATCAGGCGATTAATTTATATGTGAGTTTATGCCTTTTTGAAGGAACAAATGTGAGCATGGGACGCGGTACGGAAAAACAGTTTCAGATTTATGGTTCTCCATATCTTCCAAAAAGCGATTTCTCTTTTACGCCAAAACCTAATTTTGGTGATAAAGATCCTTTGTATAAAGGCGTGGAATGTAACGGAGAAGATTTGTCTTCGATTCCAAGAATAAATAGATTGGAGATTAAATGGCTTATTAAAGCCTATCAAACCACATCGGATAAATCTAAGTTTTTCGATAAAAGAAAATTTGCCATTCGTGCAGGAAATGAAAAACTGCAACAGCAAATTGAAGCTGGAATTTCTGAAGAAGAAATTAGAAATAGCTGGAAAAAAGGTTTGGCAGACTTCAAAAAAATGAGAGCTAAATATTTGATTTATAAGTAATATCTTTCAGCTTTTCTTTCGTTTTGTTTAATTTTACGCAAAATAGAATAGAAAACCTTCCGGTCTACTTATAATTATTAAACTGGTATACTTTGTTGGTACGGTAACAGGTTACTTTTGCCAAAAAAATAGTAAACCAAAATGAAAAAAATCTATTTTGCTGTTTTTACAGTAATTTGTACCAATTTTTACGCACAGACCAAAAAAGATTCCATTAACCAAATGGATGAGGTTATTATTAACGAAGGCCGTTTTAATACGCCAGTTTCAAAACAAAACAGAAATGTTTACGTTATCTCAAGCGAAACCATAAAAAAACTTCCAGGAAGAACATTGCAAGAAGTTTTGCAATATGCTAACGGAGTCGATATTAGACAAAGAGGTCCTTTTGGAACTCAAGCCGACATCAGTGTTGATGGGGGAAGTTTTGAACAAACTGTTGTTTTATTAAACGGAGCAAAAGTTATCGATTCGCAAACTGCCCATAATATGTTGAATCTTCCTCTTCCAGTTGAGGCAATTGAAAGAATTGAAGTGGTTCGTGGTCCGGCTGCGAGAATTTACGGAATCAACAGCTTAACGGGAGCGATTAATATCATTACAAAAAAACCTACCGATTCTGGATTTTTAGTGAGCACTTATGCGGGTTCTAATTTTGAAAAAGATACGCAAGATACAGGAGATACTTTTTACGGAACAGGAGTTCAAGCTGGAGCTGTTTTAGGAAAAGAAAAACAACAGCATTTGATTTTTGCTTCGCACGATAAAAGCAACGGTTACCGTTACAATACAGCATTCGAAAACAATAAAATTTTCTACCAAGGAAATGTGCAGATCAATGATAAAAACGAAATTTTAGGTTCTGCGGGTTACATCAATAACGGATTTGGAGCAAACGGATTTTACGCAGCGCCTGGAGATAAAAACTCTACTGAAATTGTTCAGACAACATTTGCAAATATTCAGTCGAATCATCAAATTACGGAGAATTGGAAAATTATGCCAAGAGTTACTTACAGATACAATTATGACGATTACCGTTATTTAGGAAACTCAAATTTAGCAGTTGGAAGAAGTCAGCATTATACGAATTCTATTGCGGGAGAATTGAACTCTACAGTTAAATTATCTAAAGGAGAAATTGGTTTTGGAGCTGAATTCAGAAGTGAAAATATTCATTCTTCAAACATTGGAGATCATGATCGTGATAATGTTGGTCTTTATGCAGAATACAGAACAAGTTTTACGGAGAAATTAGATGTAAACATTGGAACGTATTTAAACTACAATTCAGATTATAAATGGCAAATTTATCCAGGAATTGATGCAAGCTATGAGATTACAGACTCATTTAAAATCATTGGAAATGTGGGAACAAGCCAAAGAATTCCATCATTCACAGATTTGTATTTGAAACAAACTGGAAACATCGGAAATGCAGATTTAGAGTCAGAAAATGCTTTTCAGAGCGAGATTGGATTTAAATACAACAAAAGAGCTTTGAGCTTTAATGCGAATTATTTCTACAGAAAAATTGACAATTACATCGACTGGATGCGTAATTTGACAACTCAGCCGTGGCAAAGTCAAAACACAGGAGATTTAAACACAAACGGAATCAATTTACGCGGAACTTACCGATTTGATTTCTCTAAAGATTCTAGATTGAACATTCTTTTAGGATACACATATTTAGATTCTGAATTCAAAACAGCGCGTACAGAAACGTATTCGAAATATTCAATTTCTTCATTAAAACATCAAATTACAAATACGATAGATTATCAATTTAAAAATCTATCTGTAATGTTTGCAACTCGTTTTAACGAAAGAATTACGGGACCTTCGTATTGGGTAAATGACTTTAGAGTAAGTCAGACAATTAATAAATTCACCATTTTCTTAGATGGACAAAATATTTTCAATGCAACGTATTATGAAGTAGGAGCAGTGCCACTGCCTTCAAGATGGTTTACATTGGGAGTGAAATTAGTTACTTTTTAATTACTTGATTTAGGGAATTAGATTCATGTAAAAAAGCCTGTAAATGTTACGTTTACAGGCTTTTTTTATTAACGGATATTGTTCTTTAACCAAAGATTGACATCATCAAACATTTGTCTATTTACAGTGTGACCTTCTTCGTAAGAATGAAAATCAGGATTTAAGTTTTTGGTTTTCAGAAAATCAGTAGCATCGATGGCGTATTGATAATTCAAAACTGCATCTTGTTTTCCGTGTGAAATGAAGATTTTAAGTTTTTCAAGACGTTTTTCATCTGCCATAAAAGGTTTTATTTCGGGTAAAAGTCTTCCGCTCATTACGGCAATTCCTTTTACTTTTTCTGGTGCAGTAAGCGCAACGCTGTAACTCATGATTCCGCCTTGGCTAAATCCCATTAGATAAACTTCTTCAGAATTAAAATTAATTTCAGATTTTAAATCGTTAATAAAATCAATCAGCATCAATCTTGAGTTTTCTGCTTGTTCCGCATTGATCTGAGGTTTTCCAGTAGAGAAATCTACCTGAAACCAAGCAAAACTATTTGGTCCAAAAGTTAATGGTCCACGAGCCGAAACCACTACAAAATTATCGGGCAATTCGGGAGCAAACGAAAAAAGATTTTGCTCGTTTCCGCCAACGCCATGAAGCAAAATTACCAATGGCGGATTTGCTGTTTTTATTTTGGGTTCTCTAATTAAATAATGCAGTTTAGTTTTTTCTTTAGTTGAATTCATAATCGTAAAACTGAAAATTGATATTGTAATAAGGAATGCAAATGCGATCCAAAAAGGCTTTTTTAAACTCATGCTTTGTCTATTTTTACAGACATCATATTTAGTGATCCAGCCACCAATTCGTCATTGAAAATAGTTGCTTTTTCGTCTTTTTCCTGAAGCGATAAAATATACAATAACGGCATATAATGTTCTGGAGTTGGAACTGCCAATTCAAATTCTCTTCCTTGTTTATCAAAATGGATTAGTGAATTATGATCTTTATCCAAAATCATGCTTTTCATTTTTTCATTCGCAATATGCGCCCATTCAAAAGCATAACCTGGAACCATCATTTTGTCCCAAGCGGCAAGGCGTAAGTTGTGAACGGTATTTCCGCTTCCAACAATCAAAACACCTTTTCGGCGTAAAGCAGCCAATTCTTTTCCTAATTCATAATGATATGAAGCAGGTTGAGAATAATCGATACTCATTTCGATAATCGGAATATCTGCATTTGGATAAAGAAATTTAATAACCGTCCAACATCCGTGATCCAATCCCCAACTATTATCTAATCCAACAGAAGTCGAAGTAATCAGTTTTTGTGTTTCTAATGCCAATTCTGGACTTCCAGGCGCAGGATATTGAACATCAAAAAGTGCTTGCGGAAAACCTCCAAAATCATGAATAGTGGGTGGTTTTTGCATTGCGGTTACAAAAGTTCCTTTGGTTTCCCAGTGTGCCGAAATACAAAGTATCGCTCTTGGTTTTGGAAGTGTTTTTGCCACTTGCTGAAAACCTTGCGTGAAATTATTATCTGCCAATGCGTTCATCGGATTTCCGTGTCCTAGAAAAAGAACTGGCATTCGTTCTGTAGGTCCAAAAGTATCTACAGCGGTTTTAAGTGAGCTGAGTTTCATTGCTGCAGCTCCGATAGGTAAAATTGCCATGGTTTTTAGAAAATCTTTACGATTCATTTTTTATGATTAATTGCTTAAAAGTATCTTTAATTTGAGATACAAAATTGCAATTAAATATAACGAAAGGGGTAACGATTTTCGGAAGAAAGGTTGTGTTTTTAAGAAAGAAGCCTTTTCATTTCTTCTCTAAACTCGGTTGGAGTCATTCCTGCTTTTCGTTTGAAAGCGTGTGTAAAATAGGTTTTTTCATTAAAACCGAGTTCATAACCTATTTCAGCAATGTTTTTATCTGTAGTCATTAATAGGTTTTTGGCTTCGGTTAATTTTCGAGTTTCAATAATTTCCGAAACACTTTGCTGTAAAATACTTTGACAGATATTATTTAGATTTCGCGAAGTCATAAAGAGTTTTTCTGCGTAGAAATTAACGTCTTTAGATTCTTTGTAATGTTCTTCCAATAATCTCAGAAAATTTTTAAAAGTAGAACTCTGAATTTTTTTCGATTCATCGTTATCCAAATTCAACTTTCTTCTTTCCGATTCGATAATCGTAAAAAGAGCGCTTAATAATTGTTTGATAACCGCAAGATCTGGAGCTTCCTGCTCATATTCATCAAAAATAATTTTGCAGATTGTATCGAGTTTTTCAAAACATTGATTGCTTTGCAGACTGATATTTGCCTTGTCATGAAAAGAAGCATAAAGGCTAAAAGTAGTTTCGGCAATAAATTCACTTTTAAATCGTAAAACCCACATATCGCAATCGCCATTTTTTATGAGCGGTTTGGCGCGATGAATTTTTCCCTGAGTGACAAAACTAATAAAAGGCGCGTCTATCAATTTGGATTGAAAATCTATAAAATGTTCCAACTGACCTTTATTCCCAATAATAAGTTCTTCAAAATCATGCGCATGAGGTTCGTTTACCGATTGCATAATTTTTTCAGATTCGGCAGTTGTGATTTTAAACATTTTGAAAATCTCAGTCATAATTGGTCTTTAGAGGAATCTAAAGGTAATTATTATTCTTAGATTTTTTGAAATTTAAAAAATACAATAAGATTAAATGTCCTTCTAATTAAGTTGGAAAAATGTTGTATAAATATTCTTATATTCGTTAGAAGATATTAAACAAAAAATGGTCTGTAGGCTTGTAAAAGAGATGAAAACTATCTTATTCGAAATGATAAAAAAATAGAAATGAAAATAAACTTAATCATTACAATTATTCTGTTAACTTTTTTTACAAAGGCTCAATGTCAGTATGCAGTAAACTTTAAAGCTGATTTTAAATTGTCTTTGAACGAGACATTTAATGAAGACCAACTAAATGATTTATTTTCAAAATATTCAAATCTTTTAACTCCTCAAAGCGACATTACACAATTAAGTTCTAGTTTAAAGGGCGAAACTTTGTCGATTTTTCCTTTAAGCGATTTCAAAAAAGACGATTTATATATTGACAATATTGATAAAATGTTGAATTCAGAAAACTCTTTTCAACGTTTATTCTCCTATTTAATAATTGGCGCTTCCAATGATCTAACAAGAGAAGAACAATTATTAAATAAACTAAAAATTGAAAAAGATAAAGGGAATTTGATTTGGTGCGGAATGGCGCTTCTGCATTTAAAAACAAAGCATACCACTGAATTGTTTGATTTTTTAGTAGAAAATGAAAATTTTGGAGATGCTCATATGCTACCTTTATTTTTTAAACTAGATAAAAAGAGTTTACAAGAAACAGCTTATCAAAGATATAATAGTGACAATGTAAAAGCTAGAATTTTAGCGATTCAGATCTTATCAAAAACTGGAAATAATCCCGAAACGGAGAAAATAGTTTTAAATGCTGTTAAAAATTGGGATATAAATAGTAAAGGATATGCAATTTATACGGTAAAAGAACTTCAAATAGGAAATTTGCTTGAGACCGTTAAACCTTTTTTAGATAATGATAAAACAAGAAAAATTACTTTACAAGCTTTAGCAAATAGTCCGACAAGTACTGACAATGAGTATTTAAAATCATTAATAAATCAAAAAGAAACTGTTTCTAATGATTTATTAAGTTGTTATCTTGAATCGAAAAAAATTAAAAATGTAAAATATTGGTTAGAATTACTGAGATCTAAAAAGGTTTCAAATGATTATTACTTTTCAGTTCCACTAAATAAAATTCTTTATTCTGACGAATTATTGCCCGATATCCAAAATACTTTAAAAGAGTGCAAAAACGAAAAAATAATCGAAGAATTAGTTAGAGCGTTACGAAGTAGAAATGATGTAGAAAGTACAACTATTTTATTAGACTTTTTAAAATACAAAAATGCAACGATAAGATATTGGAGCGCAGATGCATTAAAAGGAAATAAAAGCCAAAAATTAATTGATCTTTTGCCAATTTTAATAAATGATGAAAAATACAGAACAGTAGCTTTGGTAGATTTATTTGTTGAAAATAATATTAATGATCAGCAAATTACATTTGAGAAAATGTATAAAAATAATAGCAAAGATTCCGAGTGGGAGAGAGGATCAATAGAATATTTAGCTAATTTTCCTTTAGAAAGACATAAAGAACTTTTTAGAAAAATTTTAAAAAATAAGCAATCAGATTTTGCCGTTAGATATGATGCCGCATTAGGATTAGGAAGATTGAAAGATGTTGAATCTGTTGATTTATTAATTCAAGTTTGCGAAGAAAATAGAAAAGAAAGCGATCTAAATTCAAGAACATACCTGCAGGCATTAGCAATGATTAAAGGAGAAAAAGCACAAAATGAGATTAAATCATTCTTAAATAGCGATGAACAAGTTGTTTCAAAACTTGCAGTAGAATTGTTAGACAATTGGAACTAAATAAGTCTGTAAACATGATGTTTACAGGTATTTGATTTTAAAATTCGAAACGTAATATTTTTTAATATTTTCTTAATCCATTTTGGAAACATTTTTTTTAATTTTAGTAAGTTTAAATAGAATGATATAAAATTTCTCCGAAATATTGTAACAGCCCATTAACTTAATTTATTGAATTTTACCAATCTATGAAAACAAAGTAATAATCATACTTTCAGTTTCTGCGGTTTCTGATGGTATAAAAAAGTTAGAAAATGGATACAAGAAATCAACAAAACGATTTATTTCAAGATGGAATTGATCGTACGCAAGAATCAAATTGGGATCCTATTTTGGGTTATCATATGTATTTTCCAAATGATGAAAATAGGGATGAGCATCTAAGTGACAGAAACAATCCTGTTCAAAAGCCAAATACTGGAGATTGGGGAGATGATGCCGATTATGAAGCGCTTAGACATAAAAGTAATTCTCGGAATGATATTGCTGAAAATGATGCAACTAAAACAGATTAATAACGAAGAAAAGAGCGGTAATTTATCGCTCTTTTTTATTTTCTAAAGAAGGATAAAAAAACACCTGCACAGAAATTGTACAGGTGTTTTCAAATTAAAAAAATGAAAAAGTGTGGGGTATCTTTTAAATGATTTGAAGATGAGGCCTAACCTGCATGCTCACAATATCGCAACGTTTGGGTTGACATAAGCAGAATAAAACGCTCATGGCAATATCTTTTGCTTCGAGCATTTCCATTTCATTTATTTTTTCTTTTTGAACTTCTTTTGGTTCTGGCTGCATATCACTTGTGACCGCGCCAGGCTCAACGTGTGAAACTTTAATCCCCAACGGATTAATTTCTTTACGAAGTGCAGTGCTAAAACCTCTAATGGCGGTTTTTGTTGCGACATAAATAACACCGGTTTTTTCTTTTACTTCGGCACTCATAGAACCAATGTTTACAATATGTCCAGATTGCTGTTCTTTCATTCTGTTGACTGCTTCTTTCGCGAAAGCGATATATCCTAAAATATTAGTTTCCAAAATGTATTTCCAATCATCATATTCACCTTCAATAATTCCCCCAGCAGGCAAAGCGGCGTTGTTAATCAAAATATCTATTCCGCCTAGAACTTTGTCGACTCTTTCCCAAATTCGGGTAATGTCTTCTTTTTTAGTGATGTCTGCCGTTTCTCCAAAGATTTCTCCTTTAGATGATTTTGTTTTAATATCATCCATAGCATTATAAAAATCACTTTCGTCTCTTCCGAAAATAAGCACTCGACCGCCTAAAGAAACTAGCAAATCTGCAATAGCTTTACCAATTCCTGTTGTGCCGCCTGTAATTACAATTCGCTTTTGGCAGATAGTATCACTGAAGTAGTTTGACAAGATTTCCATACTCTATGTTTTTTATTATTTAGATTTGAATTTTCCTTTTTTTATCTTTTATAAAGATGTGTAAAATGTTCATTTCAAAGCTACTAACTAAAACCTAGAGAAGGTTTACAGCTTTAATTCAAAAATTTTATAGGATTTCCAGTGCGGTTTTATGTAAGAATGAAAAGAAATAGTATAAGCCTAACCGTTTTAATAATAGTTACTTAGCATAAATTGAAAAGTAAATAATTATGAAAACAGTTTTGAGAATAAAAATAATGATTCTGATAGGTCTGATAGGAGTATTAAGTTCGTGTAAAAAAAATGACGGTTACAGCGATGAAATAGAAACTGTAATATCGCCTCTTGACAGCGGAGAGAATACAATAGACAGCGTAAAAACCGAAAACAACATGGAGACAGGTATTAATTCTACTCAAAAAAATGGATCAGAAAGTACAGTTGGAACAGGAAGCGGACCGAGTGAAAGCCCAGAAGACGGTGCTCTTTACACGCCCGCGACAGGTGTGCAAAAAGATAGTGTAAAAGCCAAAAAAGATAGTATTAAACGTAAAAAGAAATAGCATTATATAAAAAGTAGTTGAAATTGTGTAAAAATTACATTTGTTTAAAAGACTATTTTTATAAAATAATACAAGGAAATATTTATTTAAAAAATATATGATTATGAAAAGGCAAATAAAAATGAAACTTGCTTTCTTAATTCTTCTAACAGGATTAGCATTTTCTTGTAAAAAGAATGAAAGCACTACAATAGATTCATCTGAAAATGATTCTATTGAAAAAACTTTTGATACAGTTGGACCAGAAGTAGATACAATTAATATGGATACAACTGCAACAGTTAAAGCTGATACGATTACGAAATAATTATTCGGCAAAAAAATATGAAAAAGCTGAATCTTTATGATTCGGCTTTTTTGATTTTAGAATGCGATAAAAGAATTCAACGAATGTTAAAAATAAAAACGTTTTTCTCTATATTTGAGAAAGAAATTAACCGTTTAAATTCCTTTTTTGCTATTGAAAAACTTTAGAAAATCCCTTTATTTAGTACGATAATGGAGCTAATAAATAATTTAGATCTTTTTCAGACCGTTTTTAATTCTGCACCAAATGGAATTGCAGTTTTAAAGTCTTTGTACGATAATAAAGACAAAGCCCAAGATTTTTCAATATTGTTGTTTAATGATCGTATTATTAATTGGATCGATGATAAAGATTACAAGGGCAAACGATTCACCAAAGTTTTTTCTAAAATTAAAGGGACGAATATTCTAGAACAGCTTATAGAAGCATCAGAAACTGGAATTACAGCCAATTTTGAGCAATGGTATGGAGAAGAAGCTCAAAAAAAATGCTTCAGATTTACTGCCGTAAAACAAGACGATGTTTTGGTGGTGACAATGGAAGATATCACCGAAAAAAAACATGCCGAAACAGCTCTTAACAATGCATTGCTTGATGCAGAAAAACAAAAAAGACTATACAATTCTATAATAAACGGAACTCCCGATCTGGTTTATGTATTTAATCTTGATTACAAATTTACGTACGCCAACAAAGCTTTGCTTAATATGTGGGGCAAATCGGCAGAAGACTCAATCGGACGCGGATTAAGAGAAAATGGTTATGAAGATTGGCATGCCGAAATGCACGAAAGAGAAATAGATACCGTTGCTGCCGAAAAAAGATCGATTAGAGGAACCGTTTCTTTCCCTCATGCTGAATTAGGGAGAAGAATTTACGATTACATTTTAGTTCCCGTTTTTAATGAAAAGGGAGAAGTAGAACTTGTTGCCGGAACAACGCGAGATATTACGGAAAGCAAACAAGCAGAAGAAAAATTGCAGCAAAGTGAGAATCGTTTTCGAAAAATGATTCACCAAACGCCAGCTCCAACTTTAGTGCTTAAAGGTGATGATCTTGTTATTGAACAGATCAATAAGCATATGCTTCAAATGATAGGTCGCGGTGAAGAAATTGTGGGAATGCGACTGATTGATGTTTTGCCTGAACTCGAAGGGCAATATGTTTGGGAACAGGTTTTGAAGGTTTACAATGAAGGAATTCCTTTTGATCAAAGTGAAGTTCTCGTGCCTCACAATCGTACAGGAGAATTAAAAGACTACTATTATAATTTGGCTTATCGCCCGTTGATTGAAGACGGAGAAATAACCGGAATGATCCAGGTAGCCGTTGAGGTTACGCAGCAAGTTGTCGCACGTCAAAAAATGGAAGAAAGCGAAAGCCGTTTTCGAGCTTTAGTCAATGCCTCTTCAGATTTGGTTTATCGCATGGATGCTGATTGGATGATTATGCAAAATCTAGAAGGAGACGGGCGTTTGACTAATCAAAGAGAACGTGGGATTAATTGGCTGGACAAATTTATTCATACTAGCGATTTGCAAATGGCGGTTCATCTTATTTCTAAATCGATAGTTGAAAAATCCATTTTTGAAATGGAACACAAAGCCATAAATGAGGATGATTCTGTTAAATGGATTTTTTCAAGAGTGGTGCCGATACTAGATGAACATGAAAAGATTATTGAATGGTTTGGCGCGTCGAGTGATATTACTTCGCAAAAACAACTTCAAAATGTTATCGCAGAAAGCGAAGAAAGATTTAGACAACTCGCAGATTTGGTTCCTCAAATTATTTGGACAGCCAATTCAGAAGGTTTTGTTGATTACTATAATAGCCGTTGGTACGAATATACAGGTTTCGAAGAACATGAATTTGGAGATCCAAGCTGGATTTCAAAACTGCATAAAGATGATGTTTATTTAGTATCAAAAACTTGGTACGAAAGTGTTAATGCAGGAGTTCCTTATCAGCTTGAATTTCGTTTAAAGAATGCTAGCACAGGAGAATACCGCTGGTTTTTGAGTAAAGCGCTTCCTATTAGAGATAAAGAAGGTGTAATTACCAATTGGTTTGGAACTTGTACGGATATTCACGAACAAAAATCGATTACCGAAAAACTAGAAATTCTGGTCGCAGATCGTACAAAAGAACTGCAAAGATCCAATGATGACTTACAGCAGTTTGCCCATGTTGCTTCGCATGATTTGAAAGAACCTGTTCGAAAAATAAAAACCTTTTTGAGTCGTCTGGAAGATCACATGGAAGGACAGTTTGACGAATCTTCATCAAGATATATTGAAAGAATTCATGTCGCGGCAGATCGTATGTTTAATATGATTGATGGAGTGTTGGCGTATTCTAAAATGAATGCAGATTCGCAAAAAGCAACAATTGTCGATTTAAATGAAGTCATTAAAAATATAGAAACCGATCTTGAAATTGCACTTCAACAAGCAAACGGCAAGATTTATTTTGAAGAGCTTCCAATTATAGAAGGCGCATCGGTATTATTATATCAGCTATTTTATAACCTGATTAATAATTCTATAAAATTTGCTCAAGAAAACGTTCCGCCAGAAATTAACATCACTGCGACAGAACAAATTGAAGATGGAAGTAAAGTAGCCATAATTACGGTAGAAGATAACGGAATTGGCTTTGATCTTGATCAAACAAGACGTATTTTTGAAACGTTTACTCGTCTAAATTCGAAAGATCGCTACGAAGGAACAGGTTTAGGTTTGTCACTTTGTAAAAAAATAGCCGAACGCCACGGCGGAAGTATTACCGCAAGCGGAATTGCTGATAAAGGCGCAATTTTTATTATAACACTGCCATTCGAACAAAAAGTAAAAGACATTTAATTATGGAAGGAAAGATGATTTTATTAGCTGATGATGATACAGATGATGCAGAAATGTTTTGCGAAGCGCTGGCAGAAATTGATGAAAGTATTGTTTGCCATTGTTCGGAAAACGGCAGTGGAGTATTAAATATGCTGAAAGATCAAGAGAAAACTCCAAAGGTTGTTTTTCTGGATTTAAATATGCCAGTTATGAATGGCTGGGAATGTCTAAAGCAATTAAAACAAGAGGAACGTTATAAAGATATTCCTGTAATTATGATTTCTACCTCTTCACATAAAAATGACATGGACACTGCGGCCAATCTTGGAGCGGTCTGTTATTTTGTGAAACCAAATACTTTTAAAGATCTCAAACAAGCGTTGGGATTAATTACGTCAAATCTAGAAAACGGATTAAAAGAGACGCTTCCAAATCTTGAAAAGAACAAATATCTGCATGTTTTTCTTTGAGAATAAAGATTACATTTCGGAAAAACGTATGAATTGTTTTTATAAAAAGAAAGATGAATTCAAAATAATAATTTATCTTAATTTGTTGATTTTTATTGTTTTGTGATGGTTTAAAAGCATTTCTAAATAAAAATTTTAAAAAAATATAATTTAAATTACACTAATTCGGTAGAATTAATATATATTTGTATTACAGAAAATTTAAATAATGATACTTATCCAGAAAGACTGAGGGAATAGGCCCATTGAAGTCTTAGCAACCTGTTGCCGAATAAGGTGCTAAATCCTTCCGCTGTGTGCGGGCAGATAAGAAAGATTTCTCCGTAAATCTGTTTAAGATCATCCATATTAAAATCTTTATTATGAAAGCAGAATCAATTTTGTACAGCGGTTATGAACTCTTGAATTCCATTTTTGAAGAAAACAGCTTTGCCTTTTTCTGAATGAGAAAACAGTAGTCTTTTCCAGATTCCCTTTATAAAATAAAAATAACGCTAATGGCTTTTGGCATTGGCCTGGAATTCTTTTGTCTAATCTTAAAAAACTAAAAATAAAATGAAAAAAATACTATTAGGTTTTGCTTTGCTTCTTGGAGCTTTTCAAACTCAAGCTCAGGAAAATAATTTACAGTTAAAAGGAACTGTTGTCGACACCGTGGCGCAATACGTTTACTTGCAGAAGTTTCACAATAAAATGTTTACTACAATTGATTCGGCTAAAGTAAAAGACGGAAATTTTAGTTTTAAAACAAAAGTAAAAACACCAGAATTATACGGTTTAAGCGTAAATACAGAAAGTTCGCCTTTGTATATTTTTCTTGAAAAAGATCCGATTACGGTAAAATTGAGTCCGAAGAAATATTACACGGGTTCTGTGGTTGAAGGTTCGGCTTCTCAAGATTTATTCGAAACCTATAAAAAGACGAAAGACGTTGAAATCAGCAAATTCATAACAGAACATCCAAAATCTATAGTTTCGGCTTACGTGCTTTACAGAAATTGGTCGTACAGATTATCGCCAGAACAAATCACTCAAAATATTGCTTTATTAGATAAAAGCCTTCAAAATATTACTTACGTGAAAGAACTAAAAGAACTGGTTACCGTTTTAGACGGATTAGCAGTTGGTAAAAAAGCCCCTGATTTTACCGCTAAAGATCCAGATGGAAAACCAGTTCGCCTTTATGAAAATTTAAAAGGGTACACTTTAGTCGATTTTTGGGCATCTTGGTGCGGTCCATGCCGAAAAGAGAATCCGAATATCGTTGCTGCCTACAAAGAATTTCACGATAAAGGATTCAACATTGTAGCAATTTCTTTAGATAAAAAGAAAGAAAATTGGATAAAAGGAATTCAAGATGATAATCTAACATGGACACACGTTTCTGATTTGCTTTTCTGGAACAGCGCCGTTGCAAAATTATATGGAGTGAGAGCAATTCCTGGAAATTATTTAATTGATTCTAAAGGAATAATCGTTGCGAAAAACCTACATGGAGAAGAATTGCAATCGACTTTAAAATCTCTTTTGGAGAATAAAATTTGATAAAAACACATAATCTTGTCATCCTGACGAAGGAAGGATCTCCACAAGAAACTCCTCAAAGAATGTAACTAATCTTTGCGGAATATAGGACGAAGATTCCTCGTTCCTCGGAATGACAATATTGGGTAAAGCCTATTTAAAATACAATTTAGTTAATTTAAAATGATAAGGATATGAATGCTATTGAGCCAACAACAAAACCAACAGAATCTGAGTGTTACTTCTCTAAGTTTAGAGAAAATACAGTAGGAATTGACCATATTTTCGAATCGGTTTATGGAGAACAAAATCTAGTTTATGCAGACTGGGTTGCCAGCGGAAGATTATACCGCCCGATTGAAGATATAATGCTCAATAAAATTGGTCCGATGATAGCCAATACACATTCATTTTCAAGTCAGACAGGAAAAACGTCTACGTATGCTTATCAGCATGCGAGAGAAATTATAAAGAAATCGGTTAATGCCAGTTCATCAGATGTTTTGGTAACAACTGGAAGCGGAATGACGGCAGCTTTATCTAAACTGCAACGCATTATTGGAGTTAGAAGAAACTATGAATCTGAAATAGATAAACCAGTCGTTTTTATTACGCACATGGAACATCATTCGAACCAAGTTCCGTGGTACGAAATTAATGCAGATGTTGTAATTCTTTCTCCTGATGAAAATAATTTAGTTGATCCAAAAGTTCTTTCAGAAGAAATAAAAAAATATGCTGATAGAAGTTTAAAAATTGGTTCGTTTACAGCTTGTTCGAATGTTACGGGAATTATCACGCCTTATCACGAATTGGCCAAAATTATGCACCAAAACGGCGGACTTTGTTTTGTAGATTTTGCAGCTTCGGCACCTTATGTAAAAATAGATATGCATCCAAAAGATCCTGAAAAACAATTGGATGCGATTTTCTTTTCTCCTCATAAATTTTTGGGCGGACCTGGAACTTGCGGTATTTTGGTTTTTAATGAAAAATTATACCAATCTGATTTTCCTGATAATCCTGGTGGCGGAAATGTAAAATGGACCAATCCGTTAGGAAAATATTGTTACAGCGATGTGATTGAAGTGAGAGAAGATGGCGGAACTCCAGGTTTTCTGCAAGTGATTAGAACTGCTTTGGCTTTAGAATTAAAAGAGCAAATGGGCGTGGAGAACATCAAAAAAAGAGAAGAAGAATTGCTTGATCTTTGTTTTTCGAGGCTTCAAAAAATAAACGGATTATCCATTTTAGGAGATTTAACCACAGAAAGAATTGGCTGTGTTTCTTTTGTGATTGAAGATATTCACTACAATTTGATTGTTAGACTTTTAAATGACCGTTTCGGAATTCAGGTTCGTGGTGGCTGGTCGTGTGCGAGTACGTATGCGCATTATCTTTTTAATATCAATGAAAAGAAATCGGCTGAAATTACAAATGAATTATTGCAGCGAAATCAGACCAATAAACCAGGTTGGGTTCGTTTGTCATTGCATCCAATTATGAGTAATGAAGAGCTTTTTTACATCTGCGACGCAATTGAAAAAGTAGCTCTGAATTATAAAAAATGGAAGAAAGATTATGAATATAATTCGGTTTCCAATGAATTTGAAAATCCGAAGATTAAAGATAACATCGAAAAAGATGTAAAAGAATGGTTTAAGTTAGTTTGAGTTAAGTTAGTTAATAGTAATCCTAACAGGTTTTTAAAACCTGTTAGGTATCTTGAAAAGATTATTTAATCGATTCGATGATTTTTTCTCGGTGTGCCAATCCCCAATTAACTAAGGTTTCTGTAACAGGAAGTACGGATTTGCCATATTCGGTAATTGCGTAAATAACCGTAGCGGGTTTAGTATCTTGCTCGGTTCTGGAAATGAGTAAATTGGTTTCAAGTTCCTTAAGTTCTTTGCTGAGCATTTTAGCCGAAATTCCATCAATTTCACGTTGCATTTTTTTTAAATGAATGACTTGATGAGTTCTATTAGTTAAAAACCTTAGAATCATTAATTTCCATTTTCCACCTAAAACATCAAGACTGTCCCGCATTGCCATAAGTTCTTCAGAACAATTGGCTTCGCGAAGGACTCCGTTATCATTAATTTTTGCCATACTAGTTTCTCTTTGGTAACCGGTTACCTCGGGTTAACCCATAACAAAAATAAAATATTACGGCGATACTTTTGTAAACTAAATTGATAAAAATGAAAGCAATAGTATTACAGGAAAACCGTGAATTTAGGCTGGAAACAGTTGAAATTCCACAACCTAAATCAAATCAGATTCAGGTAAAAATTATGGCTTCAGGTTTTAATCCGATTGATTATCAAATGACCGAAAACGGCTCAGAAAGAAAGTTGATTCATTCCCCAATTCTAGGACGTGAATTTTCGGGGATAATTACGGCAATTGGAAGTGAAGTAACTGAGTTTAAAATTGGCGATGCTGTGTTTTGCGGATCAGGAAGTATGGGTTCAAACGGAACTTATGCAGAATATATTTGTGTTCCAGAAGGAATTGCAGTCAACAAACCTCAGAATATTTCTTTTGAACAAGCGGCAGGAATTCCATCAGCGGGACTTACCGCTTTGCAGGCTTTTAAACGAATGGATGCTTCTTTGACTGATTCGATATTGATTACAGGAGCGGCTGGAGGGGTAGGTAATATTTTTATTAAACTGCTTATCGCGAAAGGTTTTTCCAATTTTGTAGTTACCGCAGGAAATGAAGAAAGTATCGCTTCTTTGGTTGATCTTGGAGTGAAAGCAAAACAAATCATCAATTATAAAAAAGAAGATATTTACGAAACGGCTCTTTCTTTAAACGAAAATAAAAAATTTGATATTGCTGTAGATTTAGTTGGAAATAATGTCGCTGAAATTGCCGCAAAACTCCTAAAAATAAACGGAATTTATATTGATGTCACCAATTTTTCGACTCCAGAATCACGCGGAATTCTTTTTTCAAGAGGAGCTTCAATTTATAATATTTCAAATTATGCGTACGGAATTGAAAAACAATACAATTATTATAAAAACGGATTAACAGAATTAAGCCATTTAATAGAAAATGAAATAATTAGTCCGCCCAATATTTCTATAGTTGGAGAATTGAACAAAGAAACTGTTGAGAAAGCGCTTTCAATTCTAAAAGAAAATAAAACAAGCGGCAGAAAATTAATAATGAAGATCAATAAATAATGAAAACAATACCAAGAAGAATCGTAACAGGTTTACGAAACGGAAAATCAATTATAGAACAAGATGAAATTGTTACGAATGTCTCAGAACATTTTCCTGGATTAATCATTTCAGATATTTGGTCAACAGATTCGACACCCGTAAAATTTGAAGAAAAAGTTATTGAAAATACTGCTTTTCCGAACACGCCAAAAAATGGAAGTTATTTTCGTTATGTCCAGATTCCGCCCGATAAAGATTTGGGTGTGATAGCCAAAGAAGGAGAACCGCATCCTTTAATGCATCAGACAGATACTTTAGATTATATCATCATTATTTCAGGCGAAATTTACTTGATTGTTGATGAAGAAGAAACCTTGCTGCAAGCCGGAGATATTGTAATCCAGCGTGGAACCAATCATGCTTGGAGCAATCGATCCGATTCGCCATGCATTCAATTGGCTGTTTTGCTGGATGCGTCTAAAACTGAAAAATAAAAATTATACGCCGATAATTACATGTTGATTTATTTGTAAATCGTATCGATCAGAAATTGATTGATGCGATTTTTTTGTTTTAGCATAGGCTCAAAAATACCTCAAAATGGTTTCATTTTATAAGATGAAACCATTTTGATTATTTATATTTAAAGTTTTGATTATTAAAGTTTTAAATTTAATTCGAAAATAACTGCCTTAAAAAGAATTTCTAAGCCTCTACAGAAAGTTTGCTAAATAATATTGATTACAAATTCCCAAAAAAAAAGCAAAACTAAATCAATATAATCGAATGAGTTATTGGCAATTTAGAGTTTTAAATTTAAAACATTTGACTCTGGTTTTATTGTGCTGCAGCTGTAACTTAGGTTTTGCACAGCAAGATACGGTCAGTCTTGCATCTGCAAAAAAAATAAGGCTCGACGAAGCAATTTTATTAGGAATTAAAAATAACCGGCAACTAAAACTGGCAAATGCTGATTTGGCAATTGCGAATGAAAATGTCGGCCAGGCTAAAATTGCCAAAATGCCAAGGATCGGTTTAAACGGCGGTTACAATTATATCGGAGATCCAAAATTGTATGAAGGATTTTATGAAAACCAAATTACCGTCAATTATTACAATCATCAAGCATTTGCCAATATTATTTCGTCATTGCCCATTTACGCTGGAAATGCCATAAATACAAGAATTAATCAGCAGGAATTAATTACCGAAATGCAGCAATCAGCAGTGAAAATGACAGAAGCTGATGTTAAAAACGCGATTACGGAACAATATTTCACGCTCGAAAAACTATATCGTCAAATTGAGGTAACGAAACAAAATATCATTAATACCGATATTCGAATCAATCAATTAAAATCTCGTGTAAAGAATGGTCAGAATTTGACGAGCGATCTTTTAAGAACCGAATTACAGCAATCTAATTTTAAAGTTTCGGTTTTTAGAAGTACCAATACGATTGAATTGATCAGTAATTATCTGGATATCTTAATCGGTTTTCCGACGAATACTATTCTGAAACCTGAAGTCGCAGAAAGTATGATCCCGACAGAAAACATGAATCTGCAGCAAAGTTTAGAAGAAGCTTTTCAGAATAGAGAAGAGATCAAACGCGCAGCTGTAAAAATCAAATTATCAGAATCTTCATTGAGTTTAACTAAAAGCGGATTTAAACCGAACTTAAATGCAAATCTTATCCTCAATACAGAATATCCAGCGCAATGGCCTAATTATGTGAATGTATTGAATTATTGGGCGGCAGGACTTTCTTTAAACTGGGATATTTCTAGTTTCTATAATCTGAAACATCGCATAAGCGGAGACAAATTAGAAATTGATAAAAGTAATATTGCCTTAGAAGTTACTAAAGATCAGATTTCTACAGAAGTTAAAAATGCCTTCGTCAGATATGCGGAAAGCAAGGAAAACATCAAAACTTACAAGAAAGATGTAGAATTATCGATGAGCAATTATAAGATTGTAAAAAGCCGTTATGACAACGATTTTGCTTTAATCAGCGAAATTGTCGATGCCGAATTACAACTAA
Source organism: Flavobacterium sp. HJSW_4 (assembly GCF_042436695.1). NCBI lineage: Bacteria > Pseudomonadati > Bacteroidota > Flavobacteriia > Flavobacteriales > Flavobacteriaceae > Flavobacterium > Flavobacterium sp. HJSW_4. Next base: position 15,202 of record NZ_JBHNPP010000038.1, on the reverse strand, counting down.
ATAATTCTAGAATTTCACTCGTAAACGCCAATTTAGATTTGATTATTCAATATTACTCACTTCAATATGCGATGGGCAAACTTTAATTTATCTTGTTATGAGCGAAGTAGATACACAAAATGTAGTAATTCAGAAAAGTGAAAAAAGGAGAAACAGAGTTCTCACCATTCTGTCTTTTGTTTTTCTAATTGCAGGAGGATTGTGGATTTTAAGTTTATTCTTTGATTTCAGTTCTTATGAAACTACAAATAACGCTCAAGTCGAAGCTTACATAAACAACATTGCAGCGCGCGCAACAGGACACATAAAAGAAATAAAATTTGAATCGAATCAGCAAGTGAAAAAGGGAGATACGTTGGTTGTTTTGGACGATGAAGAATATATTATCAAAGTCAAACAAGCAGAAGCAGATTTGGCTATAGCTGAAGGAAATTTGCATTCGCTACAGCAAAATATAACGACTTCAGTTTCCAATCAAGCCTCTGGAAAAGAGAAATTAGCAGGAGATTTGGCAAGCTTAGAAAAGGCTCAAAAAGATTATCAGCGCTTTAAAAATATGTTTGCAGATTCGGCGGTAACGCGAAATCAGTACGATCAGGTTATTTCCAAATTAAAATCGGAAGAAGCTTATGTTAAGGCGGGAAGAAAAGGTTTGGAAGCAAGCAGTTCGATTACCAAACAGAGTTCGATTAATCTAGAAGCGGCCACAGCAACAGTTGCGAGAAAAAAAGCAGATTTGGATGCAGCAAAATTGCAATTGTCTTATACGGCAATTATGGCGCCTGCCGATGGTTTTATTGGAGAACGAAATTTGTCTATTGGCGAATTAATCAATGCCAATCAAACTATTGCTACGATGGTTCTGATGGAGAAATTATGGATTTCGGCGAATTTTAAAGAAACCCAAATCGAAAAAATAAAGCAAGGTCAAGAAGTTACCATTACGATTGATGCTTTGGATGGAAAAGAATTTAAAGGGAAAGTGGCAGGTTTTTCTCCAGCAACAGGAGCTAAATTTTCGATGGTAGAACCAGATAATTCAACAGGAAATTTTGTAAAAATAACACAACGAATTCCAGTTAAAATTGAATTTGAAACTCCGTCTAAAGAGCTTCAGGAAGTACGACCAGGAATGAATGTAACGGTTGAAGTAAAAAAGTAAAAGATGTTTGCAGGAAAAAAAAGGAGCCTTTTCACACTGACAGGATTATACATTCTGACGATTCCTTTTTTTAACGGATTGAATGTTACCACTTATGATAATTCGCAGATATTAGGACATTTTGGACCTTCTACAAGTGCTTTTAGTTATGCGGTTTACATTCCCATTTTTGCCATGCTCGCTTTTTTGCCTTTAGGATTAAAATTAGGAAAACAAATCAAAGTTCGAACTATGATTTTATCAGTTTCGTTTTTATCGCTTTTATTTAATACCGCTTCATTGTTTGCACCAACAATTGCGTGGTTTGTTTTATGTCGTTCGCTTTTGGCAATAGTTTCGATCATTGGAATATTTGCTTCAATGGTTCCTATTTTATTGAAATACAATCCAGCTTTAAATATGGCTTTGATGTACGGCATTTTTCAATTTATACAAAAAGGAAGTCAGCATTTGTATCAATATTTAGGAGCGCATTTTGTGAGTTTTCATAACTGGACATTCGGAGTTTATTTTTTGAATGTCAATTTTTTAATCTGCATTATTCTGGCTTGGTATTTTTACAAAGCCGATGTTGCGCCTCTTAAAACCAAATTTCAATTTGATTGGAGAGGTTGGATTATCATGATTTTATTTTTTACAATAATTCTTTTTTTATGTGCCGAAGGACAAACGAGAAATTGGTTTAGCGATCTTAAAATAACTTTTGCTTTCGCATTTTTATTTATTACGGCAGGAATTTATATGCTTCATGTTCGTTTTACGGCAGAACCTTTAATAAATCCTGATGTTTATAAATTTAAGAATGTTGTAGCAGGTGCATTTTTGATGTTTTATATCGGAATAATGAACGGAACAGGAAGTGTCGTAACAGGTTACATGACAAATGTTCTCGGATTTGATCCTGTTCTTGGAGCTGTAACGCATCTTTCATTATTGATTGGATTATGTATTTCGATTCCGCTTTCAACTTATCTTTTATACAAACGCATTTATCTCGCTACCATTTGGGTAATAGGTTTTGCCTGTTACGGAATTTATCATATTACGCTCTTTTTCAGATTCTATCCAGGAATTGATGCATCCGATTTTTATCTGCCTTTAATTTTTAAAGGATTAGGAATGGGATTTATTTTTCCTGTTTCGCTGCTTTATATCTCAGAGGGAGTTCCGCCACAATTGAGCACTTCGCGCATGATGACCGGAATTATAGCTCAGGCAATTTTTGCTTCTTTATTGGGCGGAGCTATTTTAGGAACTTTTATTTCGAATATGAATGTGCAGCATAAAACAGGTTTGAGTCAGCAATTGAGCGCCATAAACAAACAAGCTGAAAGTCAGCTGGAAAATTCAAAAAAGAAATTTTTATTCATGGGATTATCGGATGCTGAGGCACAAAAAAAAGCAGAAAAAAGCCTTTCCAACCAAACTTCGCAAGCTTCTATTTTATTGGCTTACAAAGATATTTATCTCGTCATGTCGGCAATATGTTTTCTGCCCATTTTTATTATTCTGCTTTTTAAACTTTGGCGAAGACCAATTGGAAGAGTAGAAGTTGAGCCGATACCGATTTGAGGGTGAAGAGACTAGAAAGAAGAAAGAGACAAGAAGCAAGATTATAAAATATAGAATTTTTTCTTAGGCTTTGGAATTTGAAATTTAATATTATGATAGCAAAAAAAGATCGTTTTTTATATCGTTTTTGGACTCGAGAAAAGGGACTTAGCGGGATGCTGATATTGCTGTGTATCATGCATTTTATTGCTATTCCGTTTTTTGGAGGTAAATCTCATTTTATGGTGGCTGTTAATATATTTTGGATGCTGTTTCTCTTTGCAGGAATTGTAGCATTGTCCAAACATAAAAAACAAGCTATTAGTCTTTCTATAATTCCGATTCTGTTTCTTATCATTCAATGGATCAATTATTTAAACCATAACGTAATTATTCTATTTGCCGATCTTGTTTTTTCGGTTGCTATTATGCTTCTTTTGATCACTTTGGTTTTAGTAAAAGTTTTAGAGCCAGGTCCTGTAACAACCTATCGCATCATCGGATCAATTGTGGTTTACATGCTATTGGTTCACTTTTGGTCGACGCTTTATTTATTTCTTTATAATCATATTGAAGGTTCTTTTCAAATAGCCGAATCAAAATTTGAAAGTAATAGTGATCAAGCTAGTTTCCTTTATTTCAGTTATATCACGATGACTTCGACAGGTTATGGAGAAATAGTGCCTTTGCATCCTTTGGCTCGTTCGCTCGTCCAGATTGAAGTTTTGACAGGCGTTTTGTATCCCGTCATCTTAATTGGAAGATTGGTTTCAGATGCAAATTTTGGGGCTGGCAAGAAGTGAAATGAAAGATGCTAGAAGAAAGACATAAAAGTATAACGTAGGCTTTGATAGCTAACAATTTATCATTAACAATTCACAACTCACAATTTTAAAAAAAAACATAGCCATGAACACATCTAATTCGAATAAGAGAAAAGAACTTTTTGAAACTATTTTGCAGTTATTTTTCATTTTCCTGATTGTTGGATTTTGCCTTAAATTGCTGTTGCCTTTTTTTATGCCAATTCTTTGGGCGGTAATCCTGTCGGTGGTATTTTATCCTTTATTTAATTCATTGCAAAAAATCTTAAAAGGTCGAAAAGGATTGGCTTCGGTTATCATTACTATTTTGATTATTGCTATAATGTTAGTGCCTTTAATTTATTTTCTGAAAGCAGCAACAGGCAATTTCTTAGAACTTAAAAATAGTTTTGAAGCAGGAACATTAAAAGTTTCGCCGCCAGGGCCTTCTATAAAAGAATGGCCAATAATTGGTAAACCGCTTTACGAGTTTTTACTTTCGATGTCGACAGATTTGGAACAAGGTGTTGTGAAATACCAAGATCAGATAAGAGAATTGACTTCTAAAATTATGGCGAGTATTTTGAGTTCTGGTGCCGCATTTCTACAGTTTATTTTATCTATAATTATTGCGGGAATTCTATTAGTATCGCCAAGTTCAAAAGCTTTTTTTATGAAATTCCTTAAAAAAATTGCTGGAAATGAAGCTGAAGAAATTATGACCATTTCCGTTTCTACCATTTATCAAGTTGTAAAAGGAATATTGGGCGTTGCGGTTATTCAGACTATTATTCAGGCGATTGGATTGTTTTGGGCTGATATTCCGTATGCTGGAATTTTGACTTTGATCTGTCTGATATTTTCAATTTTACAGATTGGACCAATTATAATTAATATCGGAGTTATCATTTTTCTTTTCTCAACAGGAGATTCTGGTTATGCTATTTTTTGGACGATATATTTCATCATCAGCGGATTATCAGATAATGTTTTGAAACCGCTTTTACTAGGAAAAGGCGCGCTTGTGCCAATGCTTGTGATTTTTCTAGGTGTAATTGGAGGTTTTATCATGTCAGGTTTCATCGGATTGTTTGTTGGGCCAATTGTGTTTTCAATAGGTTACAAACTGTTTGTTGCTTGGTTGGACGACAATGCAGCGCCTGTCGAAGAACCTGCAGAAGATATTGAGATTGTCTAAATTATAAATTATAAATTGTGAATTGTGAATTGCGAGTTACGAGCTACTCTGAACTTTGTACTCTGCACTTTTAAACTTGAATTAACAATTCACAATTTATAATTCACAATTAAAAGAAGTATTTTTGCAGGATTATAATTCTTCAAAAATGAAACGTTCAGGCACGGCAGATCTTCCTTTACATTATGGACATGTTCCAATGTGGCTTGCTGAACGAATGTCAAAGCTTGGTTTTGCTATTGTTGAAACTATCGCGATGGAATTTTCTACTGCTGAAGTTATAAGTAAATTGAGCAATCCGTTTTGGTTTCAGAGTTTTGGAGCTGTTATGGGAATGGATTGGCATTCTTCTGGAATCACAACTTCGGTGCTTGGAGCATTGAAGAAATCTGTTAATCCGCATTCGAAAGAACTCGGAATTTATATCTGTGGAGGCAAAGGAAAATATTCTATGGCAACGCCGCAGGAACTTTTATTTGTTGGAGAAAAAACAGGTTTGGATGGAGTTAATCTTGCCAGCTGCAGCCGACTTACAGCAAAAGTAGATAACACCGCCATTCAGGACGGATTTCAATTGTATCAGCATAATTTTATTGTTGATAATAAAGGGCAATGGGCTGTTATTCAGCAAGGAATGAATCCGGATTCTCGAACTGCCAGAAGATACCATTGGCATTCGCAAGATTTGAAGTCTTTTATAAACGAACCGCATACTTTTATTTATGGTGAAAATCAAGGTTCTATTTTAAATCTTACTGCTAACGCCGCTACAAAATCTCGCGAAGGAATTTTAGAATTGGTAAAAGAATCGCCCGTTAAAATCATAAAAGAAATGCAGCATCTTTCTATGCCCGCGCATCACGATGTGAGAATGGAAGATGTAAATATGAAAAGACTGGGCGCAATGCTTTGGACTACTCACGAAAACAAACCAGAAGATTTTGAAGAATTACTGCTTCTGAAAGGAATGGGACCAAGAGCTTTGCAATCTTTAGCCTTAGTGAGCGAAATCATTTATGGAACTCCAACACGATTTGAAGATCCTGCTCGTTTTTCTTTCGCCCATGGCGGAAAAGACGGTCATCCTTTTCCTGTTCCAGTAAAAATTTATGATGAAACTATAGATACGCTTCAACGCGCTATTAATCGTGCTAAAATTGGAAATAGCGACAAACTGAGTGCCATTCAAAAACTATCTGAAATTTCGCGGAAAGCAGAAGAAAGCTTTACTCCAAATACCAATTTTGATGCGCTAGTTCAGAGAGAAAGGGAACAATCGCATTTATATGGAGGAAGAACCGTTTTTGGAGAGGCAAAACCTCCTAAAAAGAAACCTATAAACCCAAATAATCAGCTGGAATTATTTTAAAAAATTATAATTTCTTATCAGCCTTTAGTTATCAAAAAATCAATAATGTCACAAAACGAAAAATCAATTTATACCTTACAATTCATTTTACTTTGTTTGAGTTCTTTACTATTTTCATCAAGTTTTAATATGATGATTCCAGAGCTTCCAAACTATTTAAGCAGTTTAGGAGGAGCAGAATACAAAGGACTTATTATTTCCTTATTTACACTTACGGCAGCAATTTCGAGACCTTTTAGCGGTAAGCTAACCGACAAATGGGGACGAGTTCCAGTTATGGCAATCGGTTCTTCGGTTTGTGTGGTTTGCGGATTTTTGTATCCTATTTTGAGTTCTGTTTCAGGGTTTTTATTGCTGCGTTTGGTTCATGGTTTTTCAACAGGTTTTAAGCCTACATCAACTTCGGCTTATGTGGCAGATATTATTCCGCAGCACCGATGGGGAGAAGCGCTTGGAATGCACGGATTGTGTTTCAGCATTGGTGGCGCGCTTGGACCAGCATTAGGAAGTATGATTGTGAATTTGTACGGAATTAATGTTATGTTTTATTGCTCGTCGTTTCTGGCATTTTTCTCTATTATTATCGTATTGAATATGAAAGAAACTCTTGCCGCAAAAGAAAAATTGAACCGTTCGATGTTTATTATTGGAAGAAAAGATATTGTAGATAGAAATGTATTCCCAGCAGGAATTATTACTTTTCTTTCGTACACTGCATTCGGACTTATTTTGACTTTAATTCCAGATTGGAGCGAGCATGTAGGAGCAACAAATAAAGGAATATTTTTTACTGCTTTTACAGTAGCGTCAGTTTTAGTTCGTTTTGGAGCAGGAAAAGTTTCAGACCGACACGGGCGACCAAAAGTGATACTGGCCGGATTAATCATAACAGCTTCTGCGCTTTTTGTAATAAGCGAAGGAAGGGATATTCAGATGTTGTTGGTCGGAGCTGCGATTTACGGAATTGGTACAGGAATTTTATCGCCAGCAATTAGCGCTTGGACTATTGATTTGAGTAATCCTGATCATAGAGGAAAAGCGGTTGCAACGATGTATATTTCGATGGAACTTGGAATTGGTTGCGGAGCGCTTTTAGGAGGAAGTTATTACAGCGATCAAATTATGCGTATTCCGCAGATTATGAAATTTGATATTCTGATTCTTGTTTTAGGGATTTTGTATCTTTTATATTGGGCGAGAAATAGGAAGAGAAATCGAGAAAGTCTTATTTAAGAATCAAAGAAGAAAATATATGAGAAGCCTGTAAATTTATTTTTACAGGCTTTTTGTTTTTTCGAATTAAATCGAACTTTTGGATATCAAAATAGCCTTTTTGAGACTAGAGTGCTGCTTTTCAATATTATTAAGATTAATCATATTGAATTTTCTTCAAAAATGTTTACGAAATCCTTTGCGCTTTTTTTAACTTAATAATCTTTTGGCTTTTAACATTAAAATTGTTTAATATTGCGTTTTTGATCCTCACTTTTTATTAATTAATGTCTGTTTATAGCAAATATGCTGATCATATCTTATTAAATCTCCTTAAGGAAGATGATCAATTGGCCTATACAGAAATCTTTGAAAGGTACTCCAGACTTTTAGTAAATCATGCTTACAAAATGATTGGTAATCATGACGAAGCCAATGATGTTGTTCAAGAAGTATTTTTGTTTATCTGGAACAAACGTCAGGAGCTGGAAATTACAGGATCGCTTTCTTCTTATTTATACAAAGCAACCAAAAACAGAATCTTAAATCATATCGCACACGAAAAAGTGGTTTCGCGTTATGCTGATTCTATTTCAAACTTTATTGAAAATGATTATGTTTTTGCTGATTCTAAACTTCGAGAAAAAGAATTAGAGAAAATCATTGAAAACGAAATCGCTTTACTTCCTGAAAAAATGCGTGAAGTTTTTCTTTTGAGAAAAGTAGAAGAACTTTCATACGACGAAATCGCTGTACAATTAAATATAACAGACAAAACGGCGAAACAGCAAGTTTATAATTCGCTAAAAATTCTTCGCGGAAAGCTAAAATCAGCGTTGAATGTTTTTATCTGGTAAATTTTTGTCGTTGTTTTTGTTAAATTTTAAAATAAAATATACTCATAAAACCCTCATTAATAAAGAGAAACTAACGTTTCGACGAATTTATTAATGATAAATTAATATTTTTTTGATTTTCATCTATGACAAAACCCCTTTCTAACTGTCTTATATTAAAACAAGACAAAATTTCGTGTTGTAATTATGAATGAAATTGAATTTCTAGAATTGCTTAAAAGACATCAAAATGGTACTTTATCAAATGAAGATAAAGACAAACTCGATGCTTGGTATTTGCATAAAGCTTCAAATAGTAAGAAGCAGCTTAGCGAATACGAACTGGCAGATAGTTACGAACATTTGAAATCGAGACTTCCTTTAGTGCAGCAAACTAAAGTAATTAATCTTTGGCCACGCGTTGCTGCTGCGGCATCAATTGCTTTGTTGTTTGGTGCGGGATTATTCTATTTTACAAAATCGGAATCGGTTGTAAAACCAGAAAGTATTCAGGTTGTTGAAAAACCGAAAGAAATTGCGCCAGGAGGAAACAGAGGAATTTTAACGCTTTCAAACGGAAAGCAAATTGTACTTTCAGATATTTCTTCAAAAGATATTATTGCTAAAGAAGATCAAGATGAGGTAACTATTAAAATGGATGCCAACGGAGTGATTACTTATGTGATAAATCCAAATGCTGAAACTTCAAAAGAAGATGAGAATTCATTCAATACACTTTCAACTCCAACAGGCGGACAATACAATATTGTTTTAGCTGACGGAACAAAAGTATTCTTGAATGCGGTTTCGTCTATCAAATATCCAACTCAATTTAATGGTGACCAAAGAATTGTTGAGCTAGAAGGAGAAGCTTATTTTGAAGTTGCTAAAAATAAGAACAAGCCTTTCTTAGTAAAATCAGATAATCAAACGATAGAAGTTTTAGGAACGCATTTTAATGTTCATGCTTATAATAATGAATCTGCTGTAAAAACGACTTTATTAGAAGGAAGTGTTGCGGTTTCTTCTAAAAATCAAAAAGCGATTTTAAAACCAGGTCAACAATCAAATGTATCTGAAAGTTCTAGTAGAATTGCAGTTAAGGAAGTCGATACCGAAGCAGCAATCGCTTGGAAAAATGGCCGATTTAAATTTGATAATGCCGACTTAAAATCAGTAATGAAACAATTGGAACGCTGGTACGGAATTAAAGTCGAATACCGCGGCGATGTCTCAGACGTGAGATTTAACGGAGGTACATTTAGAAATAAAAATTTATCTGAAGTATTAAAAGTACTTGAGCTTAGTAATATAAAATTTAAGGTTGAAGGAAAAACGATTATTGTCTATCCGTAAGATCTTTATTAAACCGATTATATTGAGTCTATAAACTAAAAAACCAGAGGCAGTTGCGATGCTTCCGGTTTGTTTAAAAGTTTATAGCCAATATAAGTTGTCCACTATTGTTTAACTATAACCAATGTAAATGTATGAAATTAAATTTACAACCAAAAAAACCTTACAAAAAACTTAAAAAAAAGATTCCTAGAGTTCCTTTTTCGGCTAATCTATTGATATTAGGTGTGTTTATGCTATTGTGCAGTTTTACTGGGCAAGCGCAGAGCATCACTATAAATTTTAAAGATGCACCTCTTGAAAAAGTTTTGAAAGAAGTGGCAAAACAAGCCAATTACGAAGTTTTATATACACAGAAACTGCTTAAGGATTCAAAACCTGTTAGCATTTCTGTTAAGAATGCGACTTTGAACGAAACTTTAAGCCAAGTTTTTAAAAATCAGAGTGTACGATATACGCTTTCTAACCAAACGATTGTTGTAACTGCTCCAAAAGAAAAAAACGAGAGCTTGGGAAACGCATTAATCGATATCAAAGGAAAGGTAGTAAATAATAAAAATGAATCATTTCCAGGAGTAACGGTTACCGTTGCAGGAACTAATAGAGCAACTGTAACCGACTTTGATGGAGGATTTTCTTTTGATAAAATTTCGCCAAACGCTGTTTTAGAATTGTCTGGTTTAACTATCGAAAACAAATCTATAGGTGTTGCAGGACGAACAGATTTTACACTTGTTGCTGAAGATAAAGTGGCGGCAATGAAAGAAGTAGTGGTGACAGGTTACCAGACTATTGCAAGAAGTAATTTTACAGGTGCAATTGCTAAAGTGGATGAAAAGGTATTAAACGAAAATATCAATTCTAATTTATCTGGCGCAATAGAAGGACGTGTTGCGGGTTTGATGTTTCAGAAAAATCCAAACGGACTTGGATCTGATACGCCTATTTTGAGAGGTATTGGAACTTTTTCTGGTGATGTTGGATACAGTCCGTTAATTGTAATTGACGGTCTTCCAAGCGAATTGACTTTGGATGAAATTAATCCGTATGATATTGAAAGCGTTGACGTTCTTAAAGATGCGGCTGCGGCTTCTATCTACGGTTCTAGAGCTGCAAATGGTATTATTGTTTTAACTACCAAAAAAGGAAATGGTAAATTAAAAGTTACCGTAAACACTGATTTCTTTATCTCAGAAAAACCAAATTTGAGAGATATGAATTATGCCTCAACAAGCGAACTTATCGACTTTGAGCAGGCCGTTTATAACAGAGAAAGAGCAAGATTTGCAGATACTGCGACTATGTTTAGCAGTTATGGAGACATTGGAAATAGCAATACGAAATACTACAGTCCACTTTACCAATTAAACAGAAATTTAGAAGAGGGAAAAATCGATAACGCTACTTACGATACAACTCTTGCACAATGGAGAAAGAATGACTATTATAAAGATTATCGTGATAATGTTTGGCAAAATGAATTCAGACAGCGTTATAATGTTGCTTTTTCGGGTAGTACCACCAAGCAGAACACGTATGTTTCGCTTAATTATGATGAATCTCAAGCTCGTGTAAAATTCAATAAAGGCCGTGCATTTAACCTTTATGCAAAAAGTAGTTTTCAGGTAAATAGCTGGCTAAATGCTACATTTGGTGTAAATGGAACGTATAGTAATGATGAAGCGGCCGATTATGAACTTAGCAATTACGACATTCAAAAACGATACGAGCGTATTACAGACGATAACGGAAATTTAGTGCAATCTTCATTTGCATCAATTAGAGACGGTTTTACCTCAAGCGGAGCTCTAAATCCAGCGATGGTGGAGAAAATGCAAGGTTTAACAGGTTTTAAATCGACGAATTTTAATGTTTTAGATGCGCTTAAAGAAGGTATTACAGAGCAGAATTCTTTAAGCTTAAGAACTTTTGCCAACATTAAAGCAAAGTTATATAAAGGATTAAGTTTCAATACACAATTTCAATACGAAGTAAGAAAAAATGATAACGAACAGTATTACGACGTTAACTCTTATAGAATGCGTTATGCAATTAATGCATTAACAGGATACAATCCGACTACAAATGCTTACACTTATGTAGATGGTTTTTCTACAGGTGGACGATACAAACAATCTAGTTCTCAGGCGAGCAATTATTCTTTTAGAAATCAATTAGATTTTAATCAAGAATTTGGAGATGGCAAACACTCTGTTAATGCTTTGGTAGGTACAGAAATGCGTGAAACGTATGTTCCGAGATCTATTGAGCAGTTACGATATGGTTATGATCCTGTTACGCTTACTTCTGCTGTATTAAACAATCTTGCATTGAGTCAAACAGGAGTTTCTAGTTATCTTTTCGGAAACAATAGAACGCTTGCAGCATTAGGAAGAACACAACAAGAAATTTTACACCGTTATTTTTCTATTTTTAGTACAGCGAGCTATACTTATTTATCTAAATATAACATTACAGGAAGTTATCGTGTGGATAAAGCCGACTTATTTGGTGTTGATCCAAAATATAAAAACCGCCCATTATGGTCAGCAGGTTTAGGATGGAACATTAGTAATGAAGAATTTATGAAACCAGTGAAATGGGTAAGTATGCTTAAATTGAGATCGACTTACGGTATCAACGGAAACGTAGATCAAAGCACAACACCTTATATTACAGCAACTCGAAGAAATGATAACTTGTACCAGTCTTTACAATATACAAATATCACTTCGCAGCCAAATCCGATGTTACGATGGGAAAAAACACAGAGTTTAAATTTAGGTGTAGACTATAGTTTATTCAGAGCCAAATTAAACGGTTCTATCGATGTTTACCGCAAGTACAGCAGTGATTTATTAGCGACAACAGATCTTGATCCTACGGTAGGAGCTACATCAAGAAGAATTAATGCTGGAGCTTTATTAAATAAAGGTATCGAGTTTACTGTAGGTTCTGAGTGGTATAATAATGGAAATCTTCGTATCAACTCTAATTTCGTTTTTGCCTTTAATAAAACAACAGTGCAAAAAGTAACAAGAGCCGAATCTACAGCTTATTCATATGTTTCTTCTCCAACTAGTTTCTTTGTAGAAGGTGATTATTTCAACAGTATGTACGCATATAAATATGGTGGAACGGTAAATGGTTATCCGTATGTTTTGGATGAAAATGGAAATCCGTCTATTACTTTTGATGCCAATGGAAATCCAAATTCAACAAGTATAAAATCAATTACAAATCCAGAGGCCTTAGAAAATATGGGATCTTTAATGCCTACCTACACGGGTTCATTATCACAGCGTTTTTCGTATAAGCAATTTGATTTAAACTTCTTATTTGTTTTCTCAGGAGGAAATGTAATGCGTAAAGAAACTATTGATATGGGTTCTGATGACGTAAATCTTTCTGGAATTGCAGATCGTTACACGGATGACAATAGAAACGGCAATACGCGTTTATATGTAGATTTTGACGAAAGTGTTAGAAACTATGCTTCAACTATAAGCAGTCAATGGCGATATTCAACTGCAAATGTTGTAGATGGCGATTATATTAAATTGAGAAATGTTTCTTTAGGATATAATTTACCAAAGGCTTTTGCAACTAAAATTAAGATGACAGCAGCGAAGTTTACTTTCCAAATGAATAATATTTGGTATTGGAGCGCAGCTGGAAATCGTATTGATCCAGAAGTTTACAGCTTAAATTCTGGTGTTCGCAGCTTGCCATTGCCAAAAACATACTTGTTTGGATTTAATCTTACACTTTAAAAAAATGAAACAGATATATATAACACTACTGTCTGTGATGATGCTAACCGTTTCATCATGCGACGATTATACAGAAATTACGCCTAAAGGAGCTTTGGTAATTGAAACTCCAGAACAATTTCTTGAATTAGTATCGCTGCCAAATAGAGGTTATCCAATCAATAACTTTCAATATTTGTCAGACGACCAATGGATGCGTGAAGCCAATGTAATCGGAAGAACGCCAAATATTGACATTCTTAATTTTACTTTTGATGAAAGTGTAGACAGAGTTTCGTTATTGACAGGCTCAAGTTTTTACAATCAAGCGTACAGTTATATCAACAGATGGAATACAATTATTTCATTAGTAGATGAAAGTAAAGGAGATGGAAATGTCAAGCAATTGGCAAAAGCTGAAGCTAAAATTTTTAGAGCTTACGATCACTTTCTTTTAGTAAATACGTATGCAAAAGCGTATGATCCGCAGACTGCTGCAACAGATGGAGGAATTTGTATCATGGATAAATTTGATTTGGAATCACAACCTTCAAAATCTACTGTGGCACAGGTTTACGATTTTATTCAGAGGGATATAGAAGATGCCTTGCCGTATCTTAAGGAGAAACCAATGGATGTTTATCATCCATCATTAGCATTTGCGTATGCGTTTAAAGCTAAAGTGCATTTGTTTAAACGTGAAATTGCTAAAGCCCAAGAAGCCGCAGAAAAATCACTTAGCTATAACAATCAAATATTCGATTTAGTAGCTTATAACAAACAGGGCGGACCAACAGCAGTTGCCGTTCCAGCGGCAAGTAACGTAGAAGTTTTGAGCTACATGTACATGACAGGTTATAACGAAATGAACTTTGCTCAGAGTTACATCATTAGTCCAGAACTAAGAACTTTATTCGGAATAAACGATGGACGTTTCAATTTGTTTTTCAACTCAACAAGTACAACAAACTTAGATCAAGGTTCAGGCACCGCTTATTGGGGAACACAATACACTAGATTTTTCTATCCAACTGTTGGGATGAAAACAACTGAAGTGTATTTAATGCTAGCAGAATGTTATGCGAGAGATAATAAGTTTGCTGAGGCAGTTGCTGTTTTAAATACATTAAGAGCAAAACGTATTCTTTCTGGTACTGTTGATTTGACGGTTCCGGCAACAAGAAAAGAAACAATGGAATTGGTAATTAATGAAAGAAGAAAAGAATTGCTTTTAGGATTTAATCGTTTCTTTGATCTTAAAAGATTAAATACCGAAACCGAATATGCAAAAACGATTACGCGAGTATTTCCAATTGTAAATAAAACGGTTCCTCAAAAAACATATACTTTACAGCCAAATTCTCGATTATATATCATTCCGTTTCCTTTATCGGTTTTACAGAAAAATCCAAAATTGACATTAAACACAGACGAAAAAGTTCCATTTTAATTTAGATGAAAAAATTAATTATATCTCTAATCATGCTGTCGGCTTGGCAGCATGGTTTTGCCCAGACACCCGAAAAAAAAGCCGATAGCACTAGCACACAGCCAAAAGGTATGCTAGCTTATAATAAAGTGATTACTGATAAAGCGAAAAACAAATCAGGTCTTTTTACAGTTAGCCAAGTCGATGCTAAATATTACTTTCAAATTCCAGACAGTTTATTCAATCGATACATGTTGGTTGTAACGCGATATCTTTCTACGCCTGAAGGTTTTGGAACTTTTGGTGGAGAAAAAGCGAATGAACAAACTATTTATTTTGAAAAAGGTTCAAATAATACGGTTTATTTAAGATCGCTTCAATACAGACAAGATGTTCGTTCTGCCGATTCGATGTTGGCAAAAGCATTAGAAGGAAGCAACGAAAATCCGATTGTGGCTGCTTTTCCAATTAAAACAACCAATCCAGACACAAAAGATGTGGTTATTGAAGTAACAGACGTTTTCAAAAAAGACA
>NZ_JBHNPP010000037.1:0-35626 GCF_042436695.1 Flavobacterium sp. HJSW_4 | reverse complement strand
CTCCTGTGTGAACCGTGTCAGCCATCATGGCAAAGGCATCAATTGATACTCTTTCAGAAGAATACATTATTTTTCCACCTGTAAAATAAAGTCTCGCATTTGGACCTTCTCTAACAGAAATTAATCTTCCAGAACCATAATCCAATTCTTGTCTTCCGGCACGAACGGTTATTTTTTTGTCTTTTTGCTGCCAGACATTCACATCTACAAAAAGATTCTGAATATTAAGCTGATCTTCGTCAATACCGCGAGCTCCGTTTGTACGGCCGTCTTCTAGGGCGCTTCTCAATTGGGTAAAAATTCTAACGCGTTTTCCCAAATGCACATCGGCATGAAGATCGTAACGTTGCAGTAAGAAATTGTTGTGCCCAATATTAAGTCTTCCCCAGTCTTCATTGTTGAAATCAACGTATTCATATCGGGCTTCGCCACCAATTGACATATAAATGTCTTTTTCTTGATTTAAAGGAATGAATTTTAATCTTTCATAAAAATTTCGGTTTGAATCTTTTAAGAATTCATAATTTTCATCGTAACGCAAAAGCTTAAAACTTTGAGCTGATGCCGTGTTTCCTATTAAAAGAAAAGAAACAATACATATGAAAAGTATTTTTGATAATATGGATTTTGATGATTCCAACATAATGAAGCGTAAGAGATTTATAATAAAATGAATTAGTCCGATTAGTGTTTCAACATGTTGTGAGCATAGTGAATACCTAAACCATAAGATCCTCCATATTTTTTCATCAAGTTTGTTACAGGAACATAAGTTTCCTCACGTGCCCAATCTCTTTGAAGTTCTAATAAATATTGGATAGAAGTTACAGGAATTGCTCCAGCTTGAATCATTCTTTGTACAGCACGCTCATGAGCTTCTGCGCTTACATCACCACAAGCATCTGTAATTACATAAACCTCGTAACCTTCTTCGATTGCAGATAAAGCTGGACCAACAATGCATACGCCTGTCCATAATCCTGCAAGAACTAATTTTTTCTTATTTTTTCCTGTGATTGCTTTATAAGCGTTTTCGTCTTCCCAAGTATTCATCGTAGTTCTGTCAATGTAGCCAGAAGTTGCAATTGGATAAAATTCTTCGATTTCTGGAAAAACCGGACCTGCAAAACTTTCTTCTGCAACTGTAGTCACAACTGTTTCTACATTAAAAATTTTCGATGCTCCAGCAACAATTGCCACATTGGTACGTAATTCGCTTAACGGAATATTGTGTGTTGCGAAAGCCATCTGGCCTTCAAAATCGATTAATACTAATGCGTGATTGTCTGGGGATAATAAGTTAACTGATGGTTTCATAGATATTTATTTTTAAGATTTTTAATTTGGTTAGGCTAATGAAATTCAACGATCATTAGCGATATATCGTTATTTTTTTTGAAAATTAATGTGTTGACAGTTTTTTGATCATTTCAGCAGAAATTGAATCGGCATAAATTCCGAAAGCACTGGTCAAAACACCTTTAATATTATAGATTTCAGAGATGATGCCGTAGACAATATCTTCATCTCCAGGATCGGTATCTCCTTCAAAACGAAATAAATATTCAATTTTGAATTCTTCTGGCGACATGCTTTGCGTATTGTTATTGTAACGGATACAATTGCTGTCAAGATTAAAGTTTTCTGTAAAACCTTGTGTACCTAGCCATTGCAAAGCTTCAGTAACGGTGTCGAAAGACGGCTGTTGAAATAAACTCATAATTTGAAGATTAAACTGCCCGAAAAGAACCTTTTCAGGCAGTAATTATTAATTTATTTATTTGATGAAATCTAAAATATCACCGTTGATAGTCTCAGCGTTAATTGTTGGCATACCGTGAGAGAATCCAGGGTAAGAAATTAATTTTCCGTTTTTCAACAATTTAGCTGCTCTAGGAGCTTGAGCATAAGGAACGATTTGGTCATCTTCTCCGTGTAAAACTAAAACTGGAATGTCTAAGCTTTTTAAATCTTCTGTGAAATCTGATTCAGAGAATGCTTTAATTCCTTCGTAGTGAGACAATACAGAACCCATCATTCCTTGACGCCACCAGTTTTGTTTGATTCCTTCTTGAACTGTTTGTCCTTCGCGGTTCCATCCGTAGAATGGGATAGGGAAATCGTAGAAATATTGTGCTCTGTTGAATCCTGTTCCTTGTCTGATTTCGTCAAAAACTGACAATGGAACTCCTTCTGGATTAGATTCGTTTTGAACCATAATTGGTGTAACTGCACTAATAATTACTGCTTTTGCAACACGTCCTTTTCCGTATTTAGCAGCGTAACGAATTACTTCACCACCTCCAGTTGAGTGTCCAACGTGAATCGCATCTTTTAAGTCTAAAAACTCAGCTAATTCAGCGATGTCAGATGCGTAAGTTTCCATGTTGTTTCCTTCAGAAGCTTGGCTTGAACGACCATGTCCGCGGCGATCGTGTGCAATAACTCTGTAACCTTTTTGAAGAAAATACATCATTTGTGAATCCCAATCATCACTTGATAAAGGCCATCCGTGGTGAAAAACAATTGGTTGTCCTGTTCCCCAGTCTTTGTAATAAATTTGTGTTCCGTCTTTTACTGTAAATGTGCTCATGGTTTTTGATTTAAAGATTAATTTTAATTTATATTTTTAATTTAAATTGATTTATAGGTTTAAATTTTAAACTTATAAGTGATATTGTGTTTTATTTTGTTATGATTGTGATGCAAATGTATTGCAGAATGAAACCTGCATTGGTTAATCTAGATTAAGAAGTGATTTTTTTGTTTTATTTCACCTTTTGGAGCACCCAGAAACACGGATATTATATTGCTTTTTATATTTCGCACTTACCTGTTTGTAAATGATGCGAAAGAGTAGCCAATTAACGTGCCTTTATCTTTAATCCCTTTGTTTAAAAGGAATTGTCTGTTTTTGAAGTTTTTTTAATTTACGATATTTCGTTGTTTTATGAAATACTCGTTGTTTTCTTTAAGAAAAAGAGAATTCTAAGATCATTTTGAAGATTAGATTGATCTTAAATTTGAAAGAGAATAAAAATTTGCATTAAGCATAAAAAAAATGCTAAACGTAACTGTTTAGCATTTTGATTATTTAATCTTGTTTAAATGATTTTAGACTGGCATCATCATTAAATTCTATGGAATAGCGTTCTCGGCTTCCGCTTATAGAGGAAGGATACCATCTTATTTTATTATCCCAAACCGAAATGTAAACACTTGTGGTAGGTTTTGCGCCTTCAACTTCTTTTGTTTTTTCATTATAAACCTGAGCTACTTTTGCTGCATTTACAAAACTGATTTTATTTAAAGGAACCAAACGCCCTTTAATATCATCGCGAACAGAAAGCTGAACTGGTATTGGTTGCGACCATTTATCATCTTTAAACTCATAAGCATCCACATATTTTGGATTTTCTGGATGTTGCAGCATCGCGTTTATTCTTCCGTCACCATAAAAGTACAACGTTGAATAAACAAACATTTCTTTTCCTTTATATTGTGGAAGTTTTTTCAATTCGTTTTCTGCTTTTTCCAATGTTTTTAAATCCGTCAAAAGATTAATTTCCTTTTTTTCGTCTTGAAATGGCGAAGAAGAAGCATTCTCGATCTCTTTACTTACAATCGTATCATTTGGTTTTAAAGTTTCATCTATACTTTTTGTGAGCTTTTCGCAACTTAAAAATAAACTGCAAAATAGCATCGAAAGAACTATTTTTTTCATTTGTTATATTTTGTTTAAATCATTTGCAAGAGCAATATGTTTTGGATTTTCAGGGTCATAAAAAATATCAAGAAATTGTTTTTTGGTCATATCCAAATCTAAAACTCCAATCACTTTCTTCAAATTATTTTGATGCACATGATTTTTAGTGTCTTTATATTCTACTTCAAAACGCATCATTGGTTTATCATTAATATAAGTTCCCGTTTGACTTACGTTGATCAGTTTCGCTTGCGTTTGCACTCCTTTAAACTTCAGCGTAATCGAATCTGGATTTAAACCGGTTAATTTTCTAAATATAAATCGAACTAAAACGCGATAAAATAAAAGTACCAACGGAATTATCAATAATGGATGGCCAGCAGACATGAAACGCCAGCCCATACCATGACTTTCAGTTTGATACGAAAAGAAATAATACAGAATAACGAGAGCTGTAAAAAATAGCCAGCCTAGAATTCTTAAGATTAAATTCCTTGTATTTAAAGTTGGAGTAGCAGATGAAAGCACAAAATAGGGCGCATTTTTCATGTACCTATCCAATAGTAAACCAACAGATTTTCCAGCTTCGAAACGTTTTTCTAGAGGTTTGGTGTCTGTGATATGAGTTTTATGAATGATCTCGGTATTCGCAAGATTTTTAAAACACAATTCGAGTTCGTAGGTATCAAATTCTGAATTAGGTTTAGACGTTTTCTTGGAGCCAATAATTTCGGCTTCGCGGCGAATTCCGTTTAATTTTATTTTTTCAAAGTTATTTTTATTGATAAAAACCTGAATTATCCATTTTTGAAAATAACCGATTAAAATAATTAGCCAAAGTAGTACAGATAATAATACGGTTCCTAAAGCCCAATAAGGATCTTTGGTTTTTAAAGTGCTGACATCGAAGTTGCTATTTATTCCGTAATACAAAATCATTGGAAAAGGAATTGCAAAAAAGAGCATGTAGAGTACCCAAAAGGTGATGGCTAAGTTTTTTTTCATTCGCTGTAAATTGGGGTTATTTAGAAGCTATCTTGAAATTAAAATGTCTTAAAAAAATGACATTAATCAAATTTAAATAAAATAAAGAAAATATCAAGGCTCTTTATGTTAAAGAAATGTTTTACGAAAAGCTGCAACAAACAGTAAATAAGATAATTTTATCTTTTATTGAATAAAAAATCCCATTTCGTTAAAATAAATACAAAATTGTATGTACTTTTGTCCACGAATATTTAAACGAACAATTGAAAAGGTTAATTATCATAGCGCTTTCTATTTTAATTCTGTCACCATCTTTTGGCAGTCTTTTCGTTTATGCTTCTTTTAAAATCAACCAAAAAGAAATTGCTAAGACAATTTGCGTTCAACGTAAACAAGCTTTTAACAGTTGTAACGGTCGATGTGAACTTCAAAAAAGCATTAAAAAATATTCTGATAACGAACGAAAAATGCAAGATAGCCTAAAAGATAAATTAGAGCTTGTATATGTTCAAAATACTGCTGAAATCAACTTTAGCGCAATTCCAGTTATCGAATCTAAAGATAACTCTTCAATTTTGTTTGAGAAGAAACCAATTGGTGCTTCTAATCTTACTTTTCATCCTCCTCTCTACACAGTTTAGGGATCAAATCTTTTTAAATTCCAATTTCTAAAATTCCAAATTCCAATTTTTTTATAGTTGAAATTTTGAATGCTTTTGTTGCTCGCTTTCGCGGATTTATAATCTGAGTTGGAGTAAGAATTACGTAAATTA
Source organism: Flavobacterium sp. HJSW_4 (assembly GCF_042436695.1). Classification (NCBI taxonomy): domain Bacteria; kingdom Pseudomonadati; phylum Bacteroidota; class Flavobacteriia; order Flavobacteriales; family Flavobacteriaceae; genus Flavobacterium; species Flavobacterium sp. HJSW_4. The sequence goes on along the minus strand of NZ_JBHNPP010000037.1, from coordinate 30,160 downwards.
TTTTCTAAAACTGATTTTGATCTTCTTTGTAATTGAAGGGAATAGCTGTATTCCAACTTCATTTACGTTTGCCATTTTCTTGGCTTATTCACTAGCATTTTGGCTTTTTTGATATTCAAAAATTTATAGCTAAACGCTAAATTTCAAACGTTTTTTTATAACATTCATCAAATGAAATCTTTTAATTTTTGGATAATCGCATTGTTATTTGCGGTTACTTCCTGTACAATTGATAAAACAGATTACGAAGCTGAAACTGGTTCTGAAGTTCCTGGAAATCTAGAATTTAAAGAAGCAACTTCGCTTACAAGCGGAAACTATAAGGTTAGTATCGAAGCTTTAAACGGAACATTCTACAAAGGATATAATGAGCTTCATCTAAAAGTAATCAATACTCAAAACAATCAAGAGTTGACTACTGCTGCAGTAACTTTTCTACCAATAATTAGTAACGCCGACGGAAGTAAAAGTTCTTGTCCGCACGAGTATAATGTTGCGTATGATGCTACAAATAAATACTACAGCGGTTATTCTGTTTTTACGGGCGAAAGCACTACAACTGCAAGTTGGAAATTGTACATCAGTTTTACAGCTGATAACCAAAAATATGAGATTAATAAAGATGTTACTGTAGAAAAACAAAGCAATAAAAATCTCAATATGACGGCTTTTGCAGGAAATGATGGCGAACAATATGTAATTGCCTTGATTTCGCCTCAAAAACCTACTGTTTCAGAAAATCCGTTAGTTGCTGGCGTTTACAAATACAGCAAACCAACAACTCCTGCGGGAACTTTTCCAGATCCAACTCAGTTTTCTTATTCTGAAGTTGTTGGCTATATTTTAAAATTAGATCCAAGAATGCCAGAACCTTCTATGGGAAATCATTCTTCGCCAAATAACAAAGATTTGACGCAAGGAGACGATGGTTTGTATCACGGTGTTGTTAATTATACGATGACAGGAAACTGGACATTGAATTTAATTATGATGAACCAAAACGGATTAATCGTAAAAGGAACCGTAGTTCCAACCGATCATACGCCAGGAGTAGAAGGCGTGAAAAGTGAACTTTATATTGATACTTTATTCTAGAAACATGAAATATATTATAATGCTGCTTTTCTTGGGATTATCAGTTACAGCCCAAAATCAGCATGCACATCACGATAGCATAAAAAATTTAGAAGAAGTAACAGTAAAAAATGCGACGAAGAAGAAGATTGAAACAGAAATGAAAATGGCTGTTTCGGTTGATGAATTTTTGTCTTCATCAGATAATATCAGTTTTATAAAACGCGGAGCTTACGCTTGGGAACCTTTATTAAACAATATGAGTACAGAACGTTCTACTGTTACCATTGACGGAATGCACGTTTTTGGTGCTTGTACCGATAAAATGGATCCAATTACGTCCTATGTGGAAAGCAATAATTTGGCGACAATTGACATAAAATCAGGTCAGGAGGGAAGTTTGCACGGAGCAACGGTTGCAGGAAGCATCGATTTAAAAAGAAAAAGCACGCCGTTTGGACTTGAAAAGAAATGGAATGGAGCTTACCAAACTGGATTTGAGTTTAATAATAAGCAGTTTTTCAATTTAGGAAATGTTTCTTATTCGGGAGCAAAATTTGTGGCTGACGGAAGTATTTCGTATCGAACAGCAGATAATTATCATGACGGAAACAACGATGAAGTAAAGCATTCGCAATACAATAAATTCAACACTTCGTTAGGATTGGCGTATAAAACCAGCGATTTGTCATCGGTTAGATTAGATGCGATTTTTGATGTGGCGAAAAATGTAGGTTATCCTGCTCTGCCAATGGATTTATGGCTTTCTCGTGCGCTAATTACGTCGGCTTCTTATAAACAATTGTTTGAAGAGGGTTTGGTTCGAGTGGTTGATACAAAAGTATATTTTAATGCAATTGAGCATTATATGGACGATACAACGCGGCCAGAAAACTTAGTTCACATGGATATGCCAGGTTGGAGCACAACTTACGGATTGGTTTCTAAAGCGAATTTGAAAAAGAATGATTACTCTTCTGAAATTCAGTTGAATGCTTACGATAATTTGTCTATTGCAGAAATGAGAATGTATCCGCAAGATCGAAGCGAAAGAACGATGTTTGCTTACAGCTGGCCTTGGGTTACGACTCGTTACGCTGGACTTTCTATGAATAATTCTTGGGATCTTTCAGAAAAAAGTCAGGTGCATTTAGGAGGTTCTTTGGGCGTGAATTACAATTATTCTAAATATGTAGAGTTCAATTGGATTTTTCATCCAGGCGCGCCTCAAGAAAAAACGAGATTTCTGCCAAGCCTTAATGCGGCATATAACTTAAATATTGATCAATTTAATTTTTCTGTCGGAACAGGTTACGGTCATAGAGCACCTTCTGTTTCTGAAGGTTATGGTTATTACATCTATAACAGTTTTGACCGTTACGATTATATCGGTGATCCGAATTTGAAAAATGAAATTTCGTATGAAGGAAATGCAAGTGCAGGTTTTAAAACTGAAAAATTGAGCATTCAAGGAAAAGTCAACTATTTCTATATTCAGAACTATATTATTGGTAAAATCTTAAGCTTGGGAAGTCCGATGAATTATCAATCTGTTGGTGTAAAAGGTTATACATCATTAGATTATGCTACGCTTTTAAATATGTCTGCTAATGTGAGCTACGATATTTTAGAGCATTTGCATTGGAAAGGAACGTTGACTTATGCCCGTGGAATGGATGATAAAGGAGGAAATCTGCCTTTCATTCGCCCATTAAGCTATTTGACTTCTCTACATTATATGTATAAAAATTTCGGAATTCAGACTTCTGTAAATGGTGATTTTGAGCAGATTAATTACAGTCCAGAATATGGAGAAGATTTAACGGGAGCTTACACCATTTGGAATATTTCTGCTGATTATTCTTTTAAAATCAACAAGGTAAGAAGTACAATTCAAATCGGAGCAGAGAACTTATTGAATGAATATTACAGCACTTATGCTGACTGGGGAAATATTCCGAGAATGGGACGTAACATTTTCACGTCTTTAAAATTGAATTTCTAAGAAAAAATGAAAAAAGTTTTTAGTATCACAATGACGATTTTGTTCCTGCTGGTTTCTTTCCAGCAGGCGCTTATCGTTGTGCACTTTAAACTGAATCAAAACGCTATAGAAAAAGAATTTTGTGTTAACAAAGCCAAGCCAGAACTGCAATGTCATGGTAAATGTCATTTGAAGAAAGAGCTTCAAGAATCGCAAAAAAATACCGATCTAGAATTGAGAAGCATTAGCAAAAAGATTGATATTGCTTTAAACACAAATATTGAATTTCAGGTTCCACTATTAAAAACTATAACATCCAAGAAAGTGCCGATCTATAAAGAATTGGATCGGCTAGAACCTTGCCTTGAAATTTTTGTACCGCCGCCTATTTTATAATCGTCCTTTCGATTTATAAAATAGAATACAAAAATTAAAATCATAAAAATGCAAAATTTTAAAAAATACCTTTTATTATCAGCAGCCGCTTTGGCTTTTGTTTCATGTTCAAATGATGACGATGCTCCAGCAGCAAACAATCTAACGTTCGAATTCAATAATACGTTGAAAGACAAAACAATTGTTTTAGGAGACGCAACTTCAGCATCTGCGACAACAAACACTTCAGCGGCAGGACAAGTTCATCATTTTTCTGAAGTAAAATACGTGATTAGCAACATTCGTCTAATAAAAGATGACGGGAGTGAAGTGCCTTACAACGTAAATGATTTAGACAAAGGAGCAACAGTAATTGATCAGGCAAAAACGGCTTCATTAAGCTATGTTTTAAGCAATGTTCCGTCTGCATCATACAAGCAGATTAAATTTGGTTTAGGTATTAAAACAGACCAAAATACTTTAGACCAAACTAGATTTCCTAAATTCTATGCTGCGGCAGGAGCAAACGATACTGCAATGATGTGGGAATGGGGAACAGGATATCGTTTCACAAAAGTAGAAGGCTTTTATGATACAGATAATAAAGCAATGTCTATTCATACAGGAAGTACTGTTGCGGGTACTGAAGGCGCATATACGCAAGGTGTGAATGCATATAGAGATATTACATTAAACCTAACTACGAATGCAATTGTGGGTAAAAATGCTCCGAAAATCAAAATTAAAGCAGATTTCGATAAATTATTGAGCGGAAAAATCAATACGATTACTTTATCTACAGGAACAGGAATGAGCGATAACGCAACTCCAAACGTTCATACTGCAGCGCAAATGGTAAAATTTGTGGATAATCTAGGAGGAAACGGAACAAACGATATCTCAGGAATGTTTTCTGTGACTAGCGTAGAAAACTAAATTCTATTTTGGAGCCGTCTGGAATCTAAAGGCGGCTCTGTTTTAAAATTCATTAAAAATGAAAAAAATATTTAGTTTCCTTTTGCTAAGCTTGTTTTTGGTTTCTTGTGCGGGTAGTGATTCTGATGAAATCTATTTCGATAATCCAGAACTTTTATTAAATATTCCTTCCGATTTTCCGGACGCAAATAGTTATGTGAGTTTGAATAAACCCACAAAATATGGTGCTGAATTAGGAGAAAAACTTTTTGCTGACAAAAGGTTTAGTAAAGACAATACGATTTCATGTGCGAGCTGTCATATTCAAGCGAATGCATTTGCAGATCATAATGCGCGAGCTATTGGAATTGAAGGAAGAATTGGACTTAGAAATGCGCCACCGCTTCAGAATTTGATGTTTTTAAAGTTCTTTAATTGGGATGGAAGCCGATTGCAGTTAGAAACACAACCTTTAGTTCCGATTATTACGCATGAAGAAATGGATTCTTCGATTTTGGAAGTTATCGGAAAAATTACAGATGATGCTTCTTATAAAGAAATGTTCAAAAAAGCATTTGGAGATCAGGAAATTACAGCAGATAGAATTTACAAAAGTATTGCTCAGTTTGAATACACTTTGATTTCGGCTAATAGTAAATATGACAAAGTAAAACGAAAAGAAAGTCAGTTTACAGAAAGTGAAGCGGCAGGTTACGCAACGTTTCAGCAGAAATGCGCCAGCTGCCATAGTACAGAATTATTTACAGATCAGAGCTTTAGAAATATTGGTTTCCCATTAAATACCGATTCTAATGAAGCTGGAAGAGGAAGAGTAACCGGAATTCCAGCTGATTTTATGAGTTTTAGAGTTCCTTCTTTACGAAATGTAGAATATACGGCACCTTACGGAAGTTTTGGACAGTTTGAAACCTTGAAATCGGTTTTGGATTATTTTGATAGCGGTGTTTTAAATTCAGAAAATTTAGATCCTATTTTTAAAAATAATGGCAATAGAATTCCGCTTACAGAACAGGAAAAGGAGAATCTTCTTGCGTTTATGAAAACGTTGAGCGACAAAGAGTTTACTGGAAATTAATCTGGAAAAGCTTGATTTTACTGGCGTTTTACATTTCTTTTGAAATAAAAGAGAAATGTTTATAATATGTTGATAAATAATACGTTGCGAACTGTGTTAAAATCTGATTTCGATAGATTAAATGTTTTAAATTTATAACTGAATGATAGTTAATTATTTAAAAATTTTTGAATATGGAAAGAGCTATAAAATTACAGGTTCGCAAAGAACTTGACGGAAAACAAGAGGTAAACATTATTAAGCTAAAAGGGAGTTTAATAACTAAAGGCTACACAGAAATTATCCATATTAGTGACAAAGATGATGAATTCTATATTAATTCGTTTGCGACTAGAACAGAAACCAATAAAGAAGTAAGAGAATTTATTCTGGATTTTATAAATAAAGAAAATTTAAGCAATACAATTAGCGTTCTAGCATAATTCAAGAACGCTAATTGTAATGCTTAAATAACAGTTGTTGGTCTAAATTGCGTTTGTAAAACTTGTATTTTGATCCAGATAAAGATGCTTATCTTTTAAAATTTCATCTGGTTTATCGTCCCAATCTCCCCAATCTCCGACATAAGTTTTACGAAATATTAATTCATTATTATCACCATTGCAAACCAAAGTTCGGTCTGTACAGGTTTCATTGTTTGGACTGAAATTTATTTGTAGATTTTTCATGGCGCAATTATTTAATTGTTTGTAAATGAGATCATAAAATTAAAAATATCATCTCACACTTAGTTATAAAATAATATTAAATTATTGTATAATTTACATATAAGTAATTGAAAAATAGATTTATATAAAAAATGCTAGACATAATTGTTTAGCATTTTTTATTTACTCTTCCTTCTTAGAACATCTTCCTCGAGGTTCATCGCCTTCGCGGAGTATAATTTCAGAATGTAAAAACTGCGCAGCATCAGCAGAACCTTTTACCTTGGCGGAACTGCGTTCCAGCATTTCAGCCTCAAAATCATTTAAGACACTTTTTCTTAAACCGATTTCTTTCCAATTAGATTGCGTATTGCAACCTTTATATATTTTTCTAGCCAATTTTAAAGCATCCAATAAAGCTTGATTTGCGCCTTGACCTTTAAATGGACTCATTGGATGTGCGGCATCACCAATTAAAGTGCTGTTTTGATTCTTTTCTAATAATTCTGAATGCAATAATTCGCGATCGTAAACAGGATATCCAGAAATTAAATTTTCCTCAGTAGCTTCTAAAATCTGCGGAATAGGAGCATGCCATTGTGTTCTACTGATAGCTTCTTTTTTAAGCGCATTCGGACCTTGTGCACTTAGTTCTTTAGCTTCTTCTTCAGACATTGGAAAACTCAATTGCCACATTACAGAATCTGCTGTGTATGGCATAATATAAATTCGTTCATTTCCATTTGCTGTCTGAAAAACCGTTGCAGAATCCAATAACGGACTCGAAATATCTTTTAAAGAGCTTAAAGGACAAATTCCTAAAATCACAATGCAATCCAAATAACGAAGCGGAGTTATATCTTCGCCAATTGTGAGTCTTCTCACAGCGCTTCTAATTCCATCTGCGCCAACAACAAGATCGGCTTTTACGGTTTTTATTTCTCCGTTTGCCTGAAAATTTAATTGTACACTATCATTAGAAGCTTTAAAATCTAATAATTGATGTCCCCATTGTACCGTATTATTTCCTCCGAGTTGTTCTAGAAGAGCTTGTCGCAACGATTGTCGTGCGATATGCATATTAGTGCGTTTTGCAGAAGGTAGAATTTCAGTTTCGATCCATTTTCTGGTTCCCCATTCTCCTAATATTTTTCCTTCTGTGTTGTGAACAATATGTTTTGTGGAAATTACTCCGTTTAAAGAAGTAATTCCTAAACCTTTCATGGCTTTGCTGGCTTGTTGTAACGTCAATCCGTAACCTTGAGATCTGGCGTCAAAATGCGTGTCTCTTTCGTATATTGAAAAAGGAATTCCGCGGTGTAAACAGGCCACAGCCAAAGCAACGCCTCCAATACCTGCACCAATTATGGCTACACGAGGTTTTGTGAGATCAGGTTCTAGATAATTTTCAGATTGAATTAACCCTGATCCAGAACAATTGGAACAGGAATGCAAATGAGCTTTAGGACGAATAGGAGCAGTTCCTGTACTTCCTGTTTTCTCATATTCAGCCAATTCCCTTTGATAGTGGAGCTGTGCTTTCTTGCTAAGTCCTCGACTTTTTTTGCCGTTTCCTTGGCATTCTTGACATATCGTCCACATATTTTTTTAGTATAATTTGCTGTAAAATAGCGTTTAAAGCTTTATTCTAAGAAGCTGCAAAAATAAAGAAATGTTATTGAAATAGCTACATTATAAATCGTGAATTGTCTTTCAAACCGTTAGGCTATTATTTTATAATTTTTAAAAATGATTATATAAGTCAGACCATTGTAATTGAGCTAATTTTAATAATCATTAAAAAACTAGGAATTATGGAGAAGAATAATCAAACCCAGAAAAACCCAAATCCGAAACAGGGCGGGGCAGATCATCGAACGGATACTAGAAAACATCAATATAAAGAACATGATGAAGTTTTGACAAATGATGAAAATTATGATGTTGACACTAAAAAGTTCAAAGGAGAAAAACCTGAACTCGATGATAAATTGAATAATGAAGAAAAGAAATAATCTGGAAGCGCCTCAAGTTAATTTGAGGCGTTTTTTATTTGATTTTTCTAGCCAAATGCACTTTTTTTATGAGATAAAATGGAAGAAGCGAAAAATATGATTGGATTTTTATAGATTTGTAAAAATCTAATACACTTTCTCAAATAATAATTGAGTTATAATATATAATACAAGGCATGAAATCGGTTACTTCAGTTTTTTTACTTCTAATGTTTGTCTGTTCAACTTCATACTCTCAACTGAGTTCTGACAAGATATTTGAAAGTTTTAAGCAAGGTGAACGTACAAATTGTTCATCTATAGCATTTATAAAAGCATCTTTAAACGTTTACGGATTAGATAATCTTTTCGAAAGCGAAAAATTAAACAACGATTCTTATAAGATTACGCTAAAAAACGATGCAACCTTTAATTTAGATAGTAGCGAAGTTAATAAAGCAAGAAAATCAGCTGGTTTTGTTTACATTAAAGACAATTGCGACAGCGAAAAAATAAGAGATTATGCTGTTTTGACTTATGCTGTAATGGCTAAATACATGCAGATTATCGATAAAGAACCCACTTTTGATAAAGCTTTGGAAGAATTGGAAGAAGGCACAGTTTATACGCCAACAATCTATAAATACCTAGGATTCAAATTAGGCAAGCAAATTCAAAAATTAAAAAGACAATCTGGAAGCGAATATTGCGGTGTTGTAGCGTGGTCAAAAGCACATGCGGTCTTTGTTTGCGAAGATTTTATGGATTACTACGGCAATAAAAAAAGCATCTGGATAAAATATCCAGGACGTTTTAGAATTATTAAGTCTTAACTAAAAAAAGGCTTAAGTACCGAAAACTCTTAACTTTTGGTGGTTTTAGTGTACTATTTTACCTATTGAGGTTAAGAGATTATTATAATTTTGGGAAAAAGAAATTATAAAAGTTGGTTTTTAAGTTAATTTGTATATTTTTGTTTTTATTCAAAAACCAAATCTATTAAGAAAATGAAGAGTAAGATTATTTTATTATGTGTCCTTTTCTTCTTGACGACTGCTGCTGTTTCTGCGCAGGCAAAAAATGCACCAAGAAGTATTATCAGTACAACAGCTTTAATTCGTAAATACCATGATCAAAAAGAATTAAGTGGTATGCAAAAGGGAGAACTTTTAGAATTATACATTGAACGTATTAAAGTTCTTGTAAAAACACTTCCTTACATTGCTTTGGTTACTAAACCAGGTGTTACAATGGCAGACTTAGGAATTCCAGACAATGGAGAAAATAAGAAAATATTGGATGTACAAGCAGAAGGTACAACGACTTTCTTAGATACTACAGTTGATTTTCAGAGAAAGATGATGCCTTACTCAGATAAAGGAAATCTTATCGCTGCAATTTTATTCTATGAAAACACATTGAAATCGTTACACGAATTCAACGATCTATAATATTTAGAAATAAAAAATAGAGAACTCCAAGGTCTTACGATCTTGGAGTTTTTTTTTGCTTTAAACTTTGCATAAAAGAATTTAGAAAAGATTAAAACTGGGTTTAAATTTTAAGACTTTAAAACAATTCTTATAAAAGTGCTAAAATTTGATTTTGTCTTAACTGTTTCATTTTTAATTGTTTATTCTCCTTTCATAAAAATAGTTAACATTTTTTTTGCAAAAAGTTTAATTAAAATTTGGCGACTAATAATTTTAACATACTTTTGTTCTATCAAATTAGTAGAGTTTAAAAAATAAGTTAAAAGCACAGAGATTAGAAACCATACATTTCATTTCAAATAAACAAACCATTTGGCAGTTTAGTCCACATGCGTTACTACGGTTAAAATTCCTCTTTTTTAATTCATTATAAATTTCAAGAAACACAATCCTGTAATAGGGTTAAAATTTTTATAGGCCAATTTAAAATAATAGTAATCTAAAAAAAGTAAAAATGAAAAAACGAATGTGCTGCAGATAAAAAGAAAAAACCATTTCTGTTGCAGCAGAAATGGTAGAAGCTTAAAAGAAATTGTCATCTCTAAAAGGAAAGAAAGAATAGCATAAAACTGTTCTGACTAACCTTATTTATTAAACTAAAACAAAGTAATGAAAAAAAAATTAAAAAGATATGCTTGGCTATGTATTTTGTTGATTACCATTGGGGTTAAAGCTCAAGAGACAAAGCCGCTAATCCAGTCTAAACTGGAAGGGACAGTAGTCGATGCAGTTACAAAAGAGCCTATTATCGGAGCTTCGGTTACGATTCAAGGAACTACACATGGAGTTATAACAGATACAGATGGAAAATTCTATTTCCAAACAGGACAAAAATTCCCATATGTACTTTTAGTTAGTTATTTAGGATATAAAAAACAAGAAGTTGTAGTAGACAAAAACGCGATTACTATCGCTCTTGCCGAAGAACAAAATGCATTATCTGAAGTAGTAGTTACAGCACTTGGAATTACAAAAGAAAAGAAATCTTTAGGATATACGACTCAAGCAGTAAAAGGTAAAGAGTTGGCAACGACAAAAGAAACCAACTTCTTGAACGCTCTTTCTGGTAAAGTAGCTGGTGTGCGTATTACAAACTCGCAAGGAGATATGGGATCTTCTCGTATTATTATTCGTGGAGAAACTTCTATTGCAGGAAATAACCAACCTCTTTTTGTGGTAGATGGAGTTCCTGTAGATAACTCACAATTAAATTTTGGTGGAGCTACTCGTGATTTCAGAAATGCAATTGCCGATTTGAATCCGCAGGATATTGAAACTTTGACTGTTTTGAAAGGACCAAATGCTGCCGCTCTTTACGGATCGCGTGCTGCGCATGGTGTTGTGCTTATTACTACAAAATCTGGTAAAGGACAAAAAGGAGGATACGGAGTTACTTTTAATACAGGTATAACAGTTTCTCAAGTTGCGACTTTACCTTCTTTTCAAAACACTTTCGGACAAGGTTCTAACGGAAGATTTAGCTACGTTGATGGTAAAGGAGGAGGAGTTAATGATGGTGTTGACGAAAGCTGGGGACCAAGAATGGACGGTCGTCTAATTCCGCAATTTTACTCTAAAGGAGAAGCAGTTCCTTTCGTAGCGCATCCAAATAATGTGAAAGATTTCTTCAACACAGGACTTACTTACGATAATAGTATTTCTGTAGCGAAAGCTAATGAAAAATCAGATTTCCGTTTAGGTGTAAACAATCAAAAACAGCTTGGAACTGTTCCAAACAGTGAAATAAACAAAACAAACGTTTCTGTTAACACGAATTACCAAATTTCTGAAAATGTAAAAGTCGGTGTTAACGCCAATTATATTGTTACAAATGCACCACAATTGCCTGGAGGTCCGGCAGGTGGACGTGCAGCGGGCGTAATGTTGCAATTCCTTTGGTTCGGACGTCAAGTTGACATCAATGAATTAGATAAAGATTGGACACAAAACTGGAACAACAGTTATTATAGCAACCCATATTGGAATGCATATTACAATACAACAAGTCAGCAGCGTAACCGTATAATTGGAGATATTCATTTGGATGCGAAATTGGCAGAAGGATTAAACTTCAGATTCCGTACAGGAGTTGATTATTATAATGATAGAAGAAAATATACTATTAAATACGGTACAAACGGAACTCCTTTCGGATCGTATGCAGAAGATGCTTACACTGTAAATGAGCAAAATACTGAGGGTATATTTCAATATACAAAACAGCTTAATGACGATTTTACTGTAGACGCACTTGCCGGATTCAACATTCGTAACCATAGCGATGCAAATAACTATCAGAAAGCGCCACGTTTAGCGGTTCCAGATTTGTATACTTTAACGAATTCTAGAGATCCGTTAACATCATCAAATTCATTATCAAGATTGAGAGTTTACAGTGCTTACGCTTCTGCTCAGTTTGGGTTTAGAAATTATGCTTTCTTAAACGTTACAGCTCGTAATGACTGGTCTTCTACATTACCAAGCAGCAACCGTTCTTATTTCTACCCATCTATTAACGGAAGTGTGGTTTTAACAGATGCATTAAACATTAAGAGCAATACGCTTGATTTCTTAAAAGTTCGTGGAGGTTGGTCTGAAGTAGGTAACGATGCAGATCCGTACCAATTGGCAACAGTTTATAATTTCCAAACTGCATTTGACGGAAACCCAATTCAAACTTCTTCTTTGAGAAAATTGAATGAAAATTTGAAACCAGAAACAACCCGTTCTACTGAAGTAGGTCTTGAAGCTTCTTTCTGGAAAAACAGACTTCATTTTGATGTAGCTTATTATAACACAAATAGTTTCGATCAGATTTTAGAAATAAAAACTACAGCATCAAGTGGTTATACTTCGCAATTAATCAATGCAGGAAAAATTAATAACCAAGGTATTGAGATACAATTGGATGGAAATCCTATTCAAACAGAAAACTTCAAGTGGAATGTCGCTGTAAATTATTCTAAAAATAAAAGTAAAGTAGAAATTTTAGATTACGCTGGAGATATTAAAAACTATACAATTGGTTCTTCTGGAGGTGTAGATGTATTAGCATCTGTAGGACAAGCTTATGGAGCACTTTACGGAACAGCTTACGAGCGTGATGCAAGCGGAAATATTGTGGTAGGAGCAAATGGTCTTCCAAAAGCAGATCCGACAAAGAAAGTTTTAGGACACTATACTCCAGATTATTTAGCGGGTCTTACGAATACTTTGACTTACAAAAATTTAGAGCTTTCTTTCCTTGTTGATGCTAGTGTTGGCGGTGAACTTTTCTCTGGAACGAATAGAACAGGAAACTATACAGGAGTTTTAGCGCAAACTCTTCCGGGACGCGGTGCTGAAAACGGTGGTTTAAGCTACTATTATCCAGGAGATAATACTGCTAATCCAAAAACTTTGGTAACTGGCGGTGCTGCTCCAAGTGGTGTAACAGTTTATGATGACGGAATGATTTTCGGAGGTGTTTTTGCTGACGGAACGGCTAATAATAAAGTGATTAGCGCACAAGAATATTACAAAGCATCATACAACATTAGCGAAGCGTATATCTATAGTTCAACTTTCGTGAAAATGAGAGAGATAAAGCTTACTTATAATTTTAATAAAAAGCTGATCAAAAAAATTGGATTGGAAGGAGCGAGTTTAACTGCTGCTGGACGTAACTTATTCTTTATTTACAAAGACGCTCCAAATATCGACCCTGAAACGGCTTTCAATACTGGAAATGCACAAGGATTGGAAAGTTTAGCTTTACCAACAACTAGAAATTTCAGTTTAAACCTTAATGTTAAATTTTAAAAACTCGGAATCATGCTAAAAAAACTATCATATACAATACTGTTTGCATTGACACTGAGCTCTTGCAGTGATACTTTGGATGACATTAATAAAAATCCAAATGCAACTGAAACTCCGCTTGCACCATACTTATTGACAGGTACCTTAAAACAAGGTGCAGATTTGTACTGGGGCGATGCGAATAACTTTAACTCAACTTTGCTGTTTGTGCAACATTGGGCTAAAATTCAATATACAGAACCAGATCGTTACGATGTTTCGAATGCTTCTTTCACAACATTGTGGGATAAAGGATACGCAACTCTAATTACAGATTTGAATACTATTTTGAAATTTCCAGATGCTCAGGCAAATCCTAATTATAAAGGGATTGCATTAACGTTGCGTTCATGGACCTTTTTATTGCTAACAGATGCTTACGGAAGTATTCCGTACAAAGAAGCAGGTCAAAATGTAACGCCAGCATACAATACGCAGAAGGAAGTGTATACTGGTTTGCTTGAAGATTTAAAACAAGCGCAATCTTTGCTAAATCCGTCAAGCGGTTCTGTTACAGGAGATTTGGTTTATAAAGGTGATATATTGAAATGGAAAAAATTTGTGAATTCACTTCGTTTGCGTATTGCTTTAAGAATTTCTGATAAAGAACCTACATTAGCAAAACAAGCAGCGATTGACGCAACAACTGATGCTGCAGGAGTAATTAGCAGTGAAAGCGAAACATTTAAGTTTACTTACACCAGTTCTCCACAGCAAAATCCAGCTTCGGCTTGGTTTGAAACAAGAGATGATTTCCGTATTTCAAAAACTATGGTGGATCAATTGTATGCATTGTCAGATCCTCGTTTACCAGTTTTCGCACAATTGCCATCAGATGCAAGCGTAGGGAAATATGTTGGAGGTGCAAACGGATTATCAAATAGTGATGCAAATAGCCAAGGTTTTGCAAAAACATCAAAACCAGGAACTTATTTCTTAACGTCGGCTTCTCCTGCGGTAATTGCTTCTTACTCAGAAACATTATTTAATCTTGCAGAAGCAGCAGCTCGCGGCTATATTTCTGGAGATGCAGAACAATATTATAAAAACGCTATTACAGCATCTTTAAATCAGTTTGGAATTACTAATGCGACAACGATTTCAACTTATTTAGATCAAGCAAGCGTAAAATACGATGCTTCAAATTATGCTAAATCGATTGGTACACAAAAATGGATTGCTTTCTTCGGACAAGGTTTGGATGCTTTCACAGAGTGGAGAAGATTAGATTATCCAGTTCTTACAGCGGGTCCCGCAACTGTTTTGGACGGAAAAATACCTTCGCGTCTTTTCTATCCAGGTACAGAACAATCTCTAAACGGTGCTAGTTATCAAGCTGCTGTAGCAGATCAAGGAAAAGATTTATTGACAACCAAATTATGGTTTGATGCGAAATAAATCTGAATTTTAATAAAGTAAATTTCATCAAAAAAAAGCCCTGTGTCAATTGCGATACAGGGCTTTTTGTTTTATTTTTTTTAATAAAAAGTTGTTTTAATTTAGAAGTAAAATAATAGATTGTTAGTAAATTATTAATTAGCAATAAAATAACATATAAGGAGTTAAAGTTGGAGAGATGTTATTATAATTTCTGTAATTTTAGATACAAGCATCAGAGATAATGTAGCAATAAAAAAAGCGAAGTAATATGCAGACTATATTAGGAGCCAACGGACAGATTGGAGAAGAATTGGCAAGAGAACTGAAAAGAAATTATACTTCAGATATACGAATTGTAAGCCGCAGAGCGAAAAAAGTAAATGATACCGATACAGTTTTTTCAGCAGATTTAACCAATAAAGAAGAAGCAATAGAAGCCGTGAAAGGCAGTGAAATAGCTTATTTTACATTAGGACTTCCGATGGATACAGATTTATGGGAAAAACAATTTTTACTGATTTTAAGCAATGTTATTGAAGCTTGTAAAATCAACAAAACGAAATTAGTCTTTTTTGACAACACCTATATGTATCCGCAGGACAGTAGAGTGCTTACAGAAGAAACAGAATTTAAGCCTGTTGGAAGAAAGGGAAAAATCAGAAAAGAAATGGCTGAAATGGTTTTAAACGAAATAAAATCAGGACGACTAGAATCTGTAATTTGCCGTGCGCCCGAATTTTACGGTCCTGCTAAAACGCAAAGTATTACCAATACTTTAGTTTTTAATGCCATTAAAGAAAATAAAAAACTAAAAGTGCCTTTGAGTGATACCAAAAAAAGAAGTCTGATTTGGACACCTGACGCAAGTCGTGCCACAGCATTAATTGGAAATACGCCAGACGCTTTTGGTCAAACTTGGCATTTGCCTGTTGATGAAAGTCATCTTAATTATAAAGAATTTATTGCCTTGGCTTCTCAAATTTATGGCAGAGAATTGAAATATAAAGTGATGCCAAAGTTTTTGTTTACAATAGGAGCACTTTTCAATAAACAAGCAAAAGAACTTCAGGAATTGCTCCCAAGATACGAACACGCCAATGTTTTTGATGATTCAAAATTTAGAAAGCATTTTCCAGATTTCGTTGTTACAAGCTATCGAAATGGAATTGAAGAAATAAAGAAAGAGCAATATTCTTCATGAAAATGATTGTTTCGAAGGAAAAACAAAAATGCTAAACTCAAAAAAAGTTTAGCATTTTAATATATTTAGCACTTCAAAAATATATAATTTCTACAGCGATTCATACCAATTTAAAATATAGTCGGCAACACTTTCCCAACCTGGTTCTCCGCAGATAAAATGACTTTTGCCATCAAATATTTTTAGATCGATACGACCTGCATTTTCTTTATATCGGCTGGCAATTGTTTCTGTTAGACTAGGAGGGAAGATGTGATCGCTTCCGCCGCCAATAAACAAAATAGGCTCGTGCGATTTCTTAAAATTGATATTAGAAAATGAATTTAAAACCAATTCTCTGCTGACTTTATAACTTTCTGGCACTGCGAATTTATCAAAAGCAATGCTTCTTTGCGATTCTGGTATCGTATTAAAAAAAGCATAATCGTACCATTTTCGGCTTCCCATAAAATATTTAGCTGTTGAGAAAAAGCCAAACGCCGGAATTACCGTTTTTAAGGTTTGAAACGGAGGAAATACATTTTTTGGCGGAGCTCCATCAATGCTTACTCCAGCCGCCGCCTTACCTAATTCGACTAATTTTAAAGTTGCCATTCCGGCCATAGAGTGTCCTATTACCAAAGGCTTTTCTGGTAAAGTATCGATTAATTTGCTGATATTATTAACGATGTCTATAAATCCAGTTTTGGTAAGATCAGGATGAACTCTTGCTCTCAACTCGGCAGGAACTCCTTCGTGTCCAGGATTTGTTGGAGTATAAACCGTATATCCTTTTTGTTCATAGTACTTTTTCCATTCTGTCCAAGTTTTGTCGTTCACAAAATTTCCATGAATAAGTACAATAGTTTTTGATTTTGACATGATTCTTTTATTTGATTAATGTTAGAATTTCTTTGAAAATTTCGCGTCTCGAGTCTTTCACAAGTTCATAAAGGCACATTTCAATATTGGTCAATGAAGCTCCTTTGTGTTGCAGTTTTTGCAAAGCAATTACAATACTTTCCTCTGATCGGGAAGAAACACAATCAGCTACAATTTCGACTTCGAAGTTTTTTGACAATAGCCCCATTGCAGTTTGATAAACACAGATATGAGCTTCTATACCACAAATTAACCACTGTTTTTTTCCAGAATTAATAATTACTTTTTTAAAATCTTCGTTATCTAAAGCATTGAAAGAAAACTTTTCAACTGGTTTTTGATGTTGCAATAGTTTTTCTAATTCGGGTATTGTTGTACCAAGTCCTTTTGGGTTTTGTTCTGCCCAAATTATCGGAATTGAAAGTAATTGACAACCTCGGATAAGTTTTTCCAAATTAGCTGCCAACTTTTCGCTGTTGTGTACAATTCGAGCTAATTTTCCTTGAACATCAATTACAATCAATCCAGTTTTTTCTTGTACAAGCATAACTATTTTGTTTATGTTTTGGAAATTAAATTTACAAAATTATTTCGTGTAAAATATTTAATAACAGGTTGTTATGTTTGTTTTGTTGAATGATTAATTCTTACTTCAAGTATTTTTTAAGTTCTGCTGCAGCTTGAATAAAAAGTGCTTTAGTTTGAGGAATTTCAGCCAAACCATTCAATAATCCGAAATCATGAATTACATCATTATAGCGAACAGTAGTCACCACAACTCCTGCATCACTTAATTTACGTCCGTAAGCTTCTCCTTCATCTCTTAAAATGTCATTTTCAGCAACTTGAATCAAAGTTGGTGGCAAACCTTTTAATTGAGATAAACTGGCTTGCAATGGTGAAGCATAAATTTCTTTTCTTTTAGAAGGATCTACATATTGATCCCACATCCATTTCATTAAAGAATCAGTCAAAAAGCGCTGTTTTCCATATAGTTTGTACGATTCAGTTTCAAAATTGGCATCGGTTACGGGCCAGAAAAGAATTTGCACTTTATACAACGGAGTTCCTTTTTCTTTTGCCATTAAAGCGCTTGCTGTTGCCAAATTTCCGCCGGCACTATTGCCAACAATTCCGAGTTTGCTCCCGTCAACATTGATTTCGTTTCCATGTGCAGCAATCCATTTTGCGGCTGCATAAACCTCATTTACAGGCTGCGGATATTTGTGTTCTGGAGAAAGAGAATAATTAACAAAAACGCCAACATAACCTGTCAATACGCTCAAATCTCTAACCATTCTTTTGTGAGTAGGATAATCGCCTAAAACCCAACCACCGCCATGAATAAACATAAAAACAGGCAGTTTTCCTTTCGCTCCAGCGGGACGAACAATATTCAGTTTGATTTTGTAACCATCAGCTGTAATTTCTTTTTCAGATTCTTCAATTCCAGACAAATCAACTTTAAAAGCATTTTGTGCACCAACCAATACATTTCGCGCATCTGCAACAGGAAGCGATTCTAATGGCGCTCCTCCAGAATTTAGCGGTTTTAAAAATGCTTTTACAGCCGGAGTTAAATGCGGATCTGTGGCGTAATCGCCTTGTGCATTGGCTGGCAAACTGGTTAAGATTATATAAGGGATAAAAATCATTTTTAGGAAGATTGATTTTTTCATAATGTTTAAATATTGGATTACTTTTTATTTTACAGAATAAGGCAATGAAAGATTTCCGCTGGCAACAGTGTAAACTTTGTATACCCCAAGCATTGGCTTAGAACCTTCAGAATCATGAGAACCGCCAGCG
The DNA here is from genome assembly GCF_042436695.1 of Flavobacterium sp. HJSW_4. Lineage (NCBI taxonomy): Bacteria > Pseudomonadati > Bacteroidota > Flavobacteriia > Flavobacteriales > Flavobacteriaceae > Flavobacterium > Flavobacterium sp. HJSW_4. Next base: position 11,491 of record NZ_JBHNPP010000037.1, on the reverse strand, counting down.
CCTGTACTGACTTCCATATAACAGCTTACAGCATCAAACTTAAAATTGGTTTTGTTGTTAATTCTAAAATTAGGTACAATTACTTTTATAGAGTTTCCTTTGGCCACGATATTAAAACCTGGACTATCCATATACATTGCCATTCCTGGATTTGTTGGAGGCAAAACGACCTTTGGATCTCCTTTGGTAAATTCTTTAACTGAAAGTCCGCCTGCAACACGTTTGTCTTCAACTAACAAAACCCAATGCGCGTGCCAGACTAAGCCATCATTTAGATAATTTCCGTCTAGATTTTCATCCCAAAGTGGAGTGTCTTCAAAATCAGGGTGAGAAGTAAGGGCAAGCGCCACTATTCCTTCGGCTTGACCGAAACCAATATCAGAAGATTTTAAAGTAGTTGGAAAAACATAGGCCAAAACTGGAGCGCCATTCAACTGTCCAACTGGTTTAGGCATTGTTTTTCCTGCAGTTCCTTCGACTTTAATATCCCAAACAGTAAGACCTAAATCGGCTTTATGGGTTATTGTAGCCGATTTTATTTTGAAATCAGCATTATTGTAAGAACCGCATTTGTCGCAGGCTTTTGCATTGCTAAAATTTAGCAATAAAATAAGTATTGGTACTATTAATTTTTTCATAGCAAATTGGTTTTAAGGGTTAACTTCCCTAGAAAACCAATTTATATGCCATGAGAAAAAAGCCTTTAAATAGTAGGCTTTTAGCGCTTTTTGGTGGGTTTAAAAGCACTATATTTCGCTAAACCGATTTAGATTAGTGAGATTTCGCTATAAAAGAAATTAGTTTATGTTCTTCAGATTATCGTCTTTTTTCATTGATTGGAAATTCTTTAGAAAACTCAATTTTAAGAATTGTTCCGTTGTTATTTTCCATAGAAAAAGCTGCGTCTAAATCGTCGCTAAGACCTCTTATCAAACTCAATCCGAACGAATTGATTTTTTTACTGCTGATATTCGCATCAAAACCGACTCCGTTATCTGCGATCGTCAATAAGTATTTGTCTTCGGTTGTGGCTTGAAGTGTGACATAAATCATCCCTGTTCTGTTGTCTGGAAAAGCATATTTTATTGAATTTGTGATTGATTCGTTTAAAATAAGCCCAAGCGGAACGGCCTGCGCAACGTCCAATTCTAGCGGATCAATTTTAAGTTCAAAACGAATACGTTGCCCAAGCGAAAAAGATTCTCTTAAATATTCAACCAATTCTTTGATGTAATTCGGCATATTGATCGTTGCAATATTTTCAGAATTATATAATTTCTGATGAATTAAGGACATAGAATGAATTCGATGCTGACTATTTTTAATAGCTGATAAAGCCATATCATTATCCAAATAAGCCGATTGCGAATTAAGAAGACTAATTACAGTTTGAAGATTGTTTTTTACGCGATGATGAATTTCTTTCAAAAGCCATTCTTTTTCATCCAATAAATGTCTAAGATTGATATTCTTTTGGTTGATTTCTTTTTCTTTCAGTTCCAATTCGGCATTAGTTCTTTGTTTCAGACGGTATCGATTAAACAATAACGCAAGAAAAAGAACCAATAAAACCAAACTCCAGATGGAAAGCGTGTTTAATAATTTTGACTTTTTTAAGGCTGTTTGCTGTAAAACCGTTTCTTTGTCTAATAGTTTGATTTTCTGTTCTTTATTTTCAGTTTCATACTGAATTCTAAGTTCTTCAATCTGTTTGTTTTTAGAATAGTCTAAAATAGAATCACTAAATTTTTTATACAATTTATGATGTGCCAAAGCCGACTTGAAATCACCATTTAAAGAGTCTAATTTACACAAAGACAGCTGCAATGCTTCTGAATTATAGTTCTTGCTGTATTTTTTTGAAGCAGTTTCAATTTTATCGATATAAAGCTTCGTTTTCTGAAGATTGTTTCGATTTGCATAAAACAAAGCGGCAGACGAATACGTATTGCATACATCTCGATAGGTTTGTGCTGAATTTATGCCGTCTGCGGCTTCTCCAGCCTTTATGAAATACTTTTCGGCTGTGCCATAATTCTTAATTCGCCAGTAGCAATTTGCGTAAGCAAAATTCATGAGCATATTGTCAATGGCATTTGGTGGCGCATAATGGCTTGTTATGGAATTCATGTATTCAATTGCCTCTTTGTTTTTTCCTTTCATAGACAGAGACGCTGTGGCAGTAATAAAACTCTTGTACCAACTTCCGCTGCTAAACCCATTTTGCCCATATTGAATACTTTTTTCAGACATTTTTATAGCTTCATCTGTATGTCCCATTTGCAAATAGGCTATTCCTAAGCGCATATAAAAAATATCAGCAAAAGTGTAGTCTTTTGTAGTTTCCATGGCTTGTACGCTTTTTAAAGCATAATAAAAAGCATCTTTAATGTTGAATTGTACACCATGGATATAAGAAATCGTTGTTTCACTAAATTGCTGTTGTCTGAAACCAATTTTGCGCATGACGGCGATATTTTGGTACAATATCTTTTTGGCATCGTTTATTTTTCCATGCCAGAAATAAATTGTACACAATTTGGAGGTAGTTTCAATCCATTTTTCATCAAAACCTAAAGATTTATATAATGCTTCGGCTTCTTTTAAGATTTTTTCTTTTTCAGGATCTAGATCGTACTGATAGGTTGCCTGATTGAGTAATGCATTGGCAAGAACCGCTTTGTCATTTTGTTTTCGGCATTCGTTTACCACTTGCAAAAAGCATTTTTTGCTTTCTGGATAATTATTTATTTGAAAATAAAACTTTCCGAGAAGCATTAAACTCTCGTGTTGCCATTTTTGAATTTTTAATTGATTGCTGATTTTTACTGCATCGGTGATATAAAGGTTAGCATTCTTTAAATCGTCTGGTTTCGTGAAGGGTTGAAACAAATAAAAGATTCCCAATTGCAGCGCCAGTTTTACTTTATCTGCATCTTTTGATTTTGAATAAAGCTTTTTGGTTGCTTCAATATTTCCTTTTTCAATTAAATCATTTCCAATTAGATAAGAGCCATCATTAAAACCTTCATCATAAGCTAAAGAAACAGGGAGTTTATAGGCTTTGCAAGTTAAAACTACAGAACTGTCGGCATCAATTGCTCCTTGATTGGAGTTGTACAAATAAGCTGAGCAAGTCTGTATAAGCAAACGTTTCTTTTTTAAATCATAATTTGCTGTTGCAGGATGGTTTTGTGCCTGAGAATTAATTGTAATAAAAAATAGCAGACAAAACGAGTAAAGTAGCTTCATGGTTTATTAGAATTGAATTTTAATAGGTTTTGGATTAACAAATATATAGAGAAACAATTTGGTGTGTTTTAGAAAATAATATGAAAATTAAGGTTAATTGTGATTTTTATTTATCTAAATTTGGAATCGCTTAATTTTAATTATTAGAATTAACTATTTTTGTATCAATAAATTAAGTGCAATATAAGACAAAATTTACTCACTTATGAAAAAGTCTCCCGATAACGGATATGAAGCTGTTTCTTCAGATTTGAAAAAACGAATTTTAATTGTAGAAGATCAATTTATTGAAGCACACGATTTACAGTTAATTCTCGAAAAAGCAAATTATGAAGTAACAGGAATAGCGCGGTCGGTAGAGCAGGCTTTGGAACAAATTGAGATCGAAAAACCAGATTTGGTCTTCTTGGATATTATGCTTAAAGGCAGTAGAAATGGTATTGAATTAGCCTATATTCTGAAAGAAAAATATATTGGTTTTATATTTATTTCTGCTAATTCTAGCAAAAGTATATTGGATCAAGCAAAAACCACTCAACCTTACGGATTTATTGTAAAACCTTTCCGAGATCAAGATGTTTTAACGACTCTTGAAATAGCGTTTTATCGTCAGCAATATAGTTTGGAAAGCCAATTAATTCAGCAATTTCAGCTTCAGGCTGCAATTACTGAGATTATAAATGCAAATCTAAAGAAAGAAGAGGCATTATTGGCTTTCGCGAAAGCGGCTCAGACTTTTATTCCTTTTGATTATTTAGAAACCGGTTTTGTTACTGCTACACATTATGATAATCTCGGAATAGTCCGCAAAAATTTAGATCAGTATCAAATTATTAATTTGCAGAAGCTTTCACAAATAGCGGTATTATCTGAAAAGGAAATAAACGAAACTTACAGAAAGTCAAAAGTAGATAAAGAATCAATTATTTATAGCGAAGAAACGCTGATTAACAACCTTCAAGAAGCGCCAATTAAAGCTTTAATTGCACATAATTTTGGAATAAAATCGTATTTGGTTTTTCCACTTTCTATAGCCTCGATCCAGAGCTATCATTTTACTTTTTATAGCCGTAATCTAAATGTTTATTCTCAAGAACATTTGAAAATATTGAATTCTCTGGAATCTCTTTTCCTTCAATTTATAGCTAAAATTTATTCGAAAGAAGATTTAAATGTTTCCTCGAAAAAAGCTGAAATCAAAAACGCAAAACCCGTAAATACGCAAGAAGGATTTGAAGGAATTATTGGCAATAGTTCGCAAATGAATACGGTTTTTAATTACATCCGAAAAGTTTCTCCTTCTGATACTTCGGTTTTGGTTTTAGGTGAAAGCGGTACAGGAAAAGAAAAAATTGCGCAAAGTATTCATGCTTTATCTCCGCGAAAAGACAAGCCTTTGGTTATTATTAATTGCGGAGCGATTCCAGAAAATCTTGCCGAATCATTGCTTTTCGGACATGAAAAAGGGGCTTTTACAGGCGCGTTGGACAGACGAATTGGTAAATTTGAATTGGCAGATGGTGGAACAATTTTTTTGGATGAAATAGGAGAGATGTCACTAGAGTTGCAGGTAAAACTGCTTCGTGTTTTGCAAGAAAGAGAAATTGAACGCGTAGGAGGCACTTCGCCAATGAAAATTGATGTCAGGATTATTGCTGCAACCAATAAAAATCTAGAAGAAGAAGTGGCTGCGGGACGATTCAGAATGGATTTGTACTATCGTCTACATGTTTTTCCGATTATGGTTCCACCGTTAAAAAAGAGAAAAGAAGACATTCCAGATTTAGCGAATCATTTTATAGCCGTTTATAGTGAGAAAATAGGCAGAAAAGCACCAATTCTTTCTGATTTTGCTTTGCAGCAGATTATGAATTACAATTGGCCAGGAAATATTAGAGAACTTGAGCACGTGATGCAGCGTACTATTCTACTGACAGAAGGAAATACGATTAAAGAAATTGAGCTTTCAATGTCTTCTAAAATGCATCCTGAACCAGCTCAAGAATCATTTTCAATAAAAACAATATTAGAAAACGAACGAGATTATATTCTTTATATTCTTAAAAAATGCAACGGAAAAATTTCTGGAGCGGGAGGAGCTGCCGAAATTTTAGACATTCATCCGTCGACTTTAAATTCTAAGATTAAAAAACTGGAAATAAAGAAAGGAATTATTTAAGAAAAGTTAGTAGCGAAAAATTAAACTCAGTGGCTATGCGTTTTTAAATAAGTGAAACGCCTTTTTTACGCTTAATGCAACTATGTTTCTATGTGTTTAAAATAAAATAAACTAAGAAATTTTCTTTAGCCAATTAGCGATGAAGTCAGCAATAGTCTGCCAATTTTCCTGATTTATGCTCAAATGATTGAAATCCTGAAATTCTTTGTAACAAGTGATAGAATGAAGGTTTTTATATTTTTTGAAGTTTAAATTATTTAAAGAAGCAGGAACAAAAACATCTTCTGAACCAGATACAAACAAAAGGGGATTGTGCTTTTTCTTGAAATCGATTTTAGCCGATTTAGAATAAATATCACGTATGATTAATTTAGATTCGGGGATCAATAAGGCTTCGTAAGTTTCTTTTTGTTCTTCGAATGATATTTGATCTGTAAAATAGTTTTGCCATGTTTTAAAAGGCATTAAATAGCTCTTATTTGTTGAAGTAAAATGATCGGAAAGATTCCAAATTGCTTTATAAAACGAAAAATTAAAATGCATAAGATTGCCCGGCGGAATAGAATTGATGCAGATTCCGTGAGAACCCAACTCCTTCTGAATCAATAATTGAGTTAAAAGTCCGCCGTAGCAATGACCTATTAAAATTGGTTTTTCGGGAAGTTTGTCAATAATTTCAATATAATAATCCAACAAATTGTTTAGTCGAATTAAAGCAATTTTGGACTCGGAATGTGTTTGTCTTAAATCTACAGCAAGTTCATTTTTGTACAACCAAGGCGGTGCTACAGTTTTGTAGCCTTTACTTTCAAAAAAAACAATCCATTCTTTCCAGCAAGCATGGCTGATGAACGCTCCAGTAATAAACATAATCGTTTTTCTATCAGATAAATACATAAGATTGAAGCTATTAGATTAATTTCAGAAAAGTAATACAGATTTTTAAAAACAAAAGGAATGCCTTTTTTGTAAAGTATTGATTATAAAAGCATTGTTTTAGAAGTTGATACAGGAATCATTATATATCGTTAAAAAGAAGATTTGATTCTTGAAATATCATAATTTATCAAATAGATTTAAGTTGTAAATGCTTTATTATGAGCTTTCTGTGTTTTGGTTTAATCTTTGTCTGTCTCCTAAAAACAAATATTGATTAGAATCTTTTAACTTATAATTATGGAAAAAATTTATGACGCAGAGACACGTTTTGCCGATTTAGGCGATCGTAAAATTGCTTATCGTTCTTACGGCAAAGGAAAAGCAGTAATTTTTGTGAACCGTTTTAGAGGAACGCTCGACACTTGGGATCCGTTGTTTGTGGCATCGATGGCAGAAAAGTTCAACGTTATCGTATTTGATTATTCTGGAATTGGCTCTTCTACAGGAAGTCTTACTCCAGATATTACCGTGGTAGCCAAAGACGTAAAAGATTTGGCCGATGCCTTAAAATTAGATTCGGTTATTGTTTTAGGATGGTCGTACGGCGGATTGGTGGCGCAAACGGCAACTTTGCTTTATCCTAATCTTGTAACGCACGCAGTTTTGGTGGGAACAAATCCGCCAGGAGAAAATAAAGTTCCAATAGAACAAGCTTTTTATGATGCTGCGCTAAAATCTTTAAACGATTTTGACGATGAAATTGTACTGTTTTTTGAACCAAAATCAGAGTCTAGCCGTTTGGCAGCAAAAGCTTCGCATGATCGAATTCATAAAAAAATAGATGTGGCTAAAATTCCTTCTACGATGGATGTCTTTCAACTGTATTTTGGCGGTGGAGATACTTTTAGAGAAGACGCTTTAAACTTCAGAGAACAGCTAAAAAAGACTAAAACCCCGATTTTGATTATTTCTGGAGATCATGACATTAGTTTTGCTGTAGACAATTGGTATCCGATTATCAATCAAATGACAAACGCCCAAATGATCGTTTATGCCGCAACAGGACACGGGCCTCAGCATCAATATCCAGAACTTACGGCACAATACATCATTAATTTTGCTGCATACATTTAATTTGAAATTCATCAATAGAATTTGACGAAATGCAAAAAGGAATAGTTTCAGCAGCTATTCCTTTTTTTATCAAAAATTTCTAAAGATGCTTTAATGATTTTATTTTAGAAAACGATATTTCGCTAAAAGCTTCATTTTAGCGAAATATAGCAAAGAAAAATAACCAATTTAGATTTCAATCGTAGTATTTATTTTTGGAAGAAATAATTCAAGCGAAGCTTTTTTAAAGTCATCTAAAGCTTTTTGATGATCCATAACAATAAAGCCAAAAGTATCGTAATGAACACCTAATATTTTGCTTACGCCAACTAGTTTTGAGGCTTCGATAGCTTCTTCGATTCCCATAGTAAGTCCGTCGCCAATAGGGAAAATTGCAAAGTCAAGTTTAGTAAATTTAAGAATTAGTTGCATGTCTAAAGTCAGTGCAGTATCGCCGCTGTAATAGAAGTTTCCATCTGCTGTTGTTAGTACGAAACCGCAAGCAATTCCCCCGTAAGAACCATCTATAAAACTGCTCGGATGCTGGGCTACAACACATTTTACGGTTCCAAAATCAAAACTGAATTTACCGCCTGGATTTATAGGATGCGCATTTTCGATTCCGTTTTTCAAAAGCCAATTATAGATTTCAAAATTTCCTAAAACTTTTGCTCCGGTATTTTTTGCAATTCGTTCTACATCGAGAATATGGTCGTAATGTGCATGAGAAATAAAAATGTAATCTGCTTTTATGGCATCAACATCAACTTCTTTGGCTAATTCGTTTGGTGTAATAAAAGGATCAAAAAGAAGGTGTTTTCCGCCAGCATAAACAGAAAAACACGAATGTCCGTAGTAAGTAACTTTCATGGTAAATAGTTTTAAATCAGTTAATAATTAGAAAATATTTTTCAAGAAATATGCCAACGAAGAATTAGATTAAGATTGTTAAATTAAAATTATATTTGTTGTGTATTGAGAAATTATGAAAGAACAACTTACAGAAATCATAAAGCAGGTTTATAACAAAAAGAATAGAAATCTTTTTACGTTTTTGACTGGTGCAGGAATTTCTTCAGAAAGCGGAATACCAACTTATAGAGGCGTAGATGGTATTTGGGTAAAGGGAACGAAGTTTCATAAACCTGAAGAATTTGGAACGTTTGAATATTTTAAAGAAAACCCAGAAGAAGTTTGGCAATATTCATTGTTTAGAAAAAAGATGTTTGAAAATGCTCAGACCAATGCAAGTCATCACGAAATCGCAGCAATTGAAAATCTTTTGCAAGACAGGTTTCATTTAATAACTCAAAATATTGATAATCTTCACAAGCGTTCTGGTGTAGAAAGAATTTTTGAAATTCATGGAAATAACAGAGAAATTAAATGTTCGAATGGATGCAAAGAAATACATCATTTGCCAATAGAAATTGAAGGTAAAGACATTGACGAAGATTTAACAGAAAAAGATATTGAGCTATTGAAATGCAAAGAATGCGGAAGCTGGATGAGACCCAATATTTTATGGTTTGATGAGTATTATGATGAAAAGACGAACAAGAAATTTAGTTCGCTGAAAGTGGCGAAAAACTCAGGAATTCTTTTTATTGTTGGTACTTCTGGAGCTACAAATTTGCCAATGGCAATCGCAGAAACAACCTTAAAATACGGAGGAACAATCGTAGATATTAATACAGAAGATAACTTGTTTACAAAATTGATTAAAGACAAGAAAAACAAGATTATAATTCGTGAAACCTCAACAGAAGCTTTAAAAGTAATACATGAGATTTTACAGAATGTGGTTGCTGAGCAAAAGACTCTTATTTAAAAATTATATCTAAAAATTTATGTGTGAAATAGGGAAAGAAATAAAGCTTTGTACTTGTGCGCCAAGTCTAATGAAGACTATTGTTCATCACAAAAATTCTAGGAAATCTAAAAATAAAAGACGTAATGATTTTACGTGGACATTAGAAAAATGTTTAGGTCATAGCAATTCAACAATGGATGGAATTGGTTATATGCCTTACGATGCTTTGTCTGAGGATTTGACAAAAGAAAGAATGCTTACTGATCTTAATAGCAGAAATTGTTTTGATATTGATTATGAGCCTAATGAAGGAGATAATCTTAAAATTTATACTCCAGAAAATCAAATTAGAAAACACATGTCTTTTATTTTTCAAAATGGAGAATGGGTCGCAGATTCTTATTTAGCTTTTATGTATGACATGGAAAAAATAAATTACGGAACAGTAAACTTTGAATAGTTTTTCTATTTGATTGTATTGTCTTCTCTAGAAATAAAACCTCTTCTTTCGGGAAATTTGCGTAAACTTGCACTTTAGATTATTCCCAACTGCATCTTCATGTCTTAGTAATGTTTTCTGATCTCTTTTCGAAAAACAAACTGCAAAATTCTATCAGAATTTTTTATTAAGATTCATGCAAAAAATAAAAACTTCATTCGTTTGAAAAGGCTTGAAATAAAAAAAAATATTACGAAAAAAGAAGATGAAAGTCTTTCTTTTCGAGTTTACGATCTCAACAAAGAGAATTTAAAAAATTATTCGGAACCGCATAAAAAAGACCATTTTTGTATTCTAATGGTCGAATCTGGCGAAATTGAACTTCATTTAGAAGAAGAAATTATTCATCTTAAAGCGGGCAAAATTTCAATGGTTTTTCCTGATCAGATTTCGTCTCTTTCCTTATTATCTTCTGAATTATCTGGAAAAATCATTTTGTTTGAAGAAGTATTGTTCTGTTCCGATATTTTGAAGAACGAACTGCTTTCTTATAACGTAAATCTTTCTTCGCATTTGAAATGCATCTTTTTGTCTCCGTCAGAATTGGAACATTCAAAATCGATGGTTTCTTTTATTGAGAATATTTATTCAGATCCGAGTTTGATTCGAAAAGAGCAGGGAAGATTCTATATTAAGATTCTACTTTTAGGATTAATAGAATCGGTTCACGGTCAGCATCCAGTTTTTCAGCACGAAAGTGATAAAGTGCTTTATATTCGTTTTAAAAAGATGCTTAACGAAAGGTATAAGAACGAAAGAACAGTTCAATATTATGCTTCCAATTTGGCCGTTACCACTAAAAAATTAAACAGCATTACCAAGAAACATTGTGGTGAAACGGCAATCAATGCGATTCATAACCGAATACTCAAGGAAATTAAAAGGCTTTTGATGTTTTCTGATTTTTCTCATAAGCAAATATCACTAGAACTCGGATTTAGTTCGCCTTCTGCTTTAAACAAATTTGTAAAAAGCAAACTGGACGAAACACCAACGGAACTCCAGAAAGAACTGGCTCAAATTTATATCAAATAAGAATAATATATTAAAGATAAAACCTCTCAGAAATGGGAGGTTTTTTTGTTTTATAAAAACACTTAATAAAAAAAAAATATAATATTTTTCTTATATTTTAAATTGCTTTTAATATATTTGAACCTAATATTGTAATATTTTATTTACTTTTTAAAATACCGCTCATTAATTGATTTAAGGTTATAAATATTATGCTGATCACGTAACTATAATCCAATAATATGAGTTTTTTAGCCAAATTAGAATTAGATAATGAAATTTTCAATGTTCTGGAATTTGATATCCATTTTACGCAGAATGTAGACAATAACGGCAAACCAGCCAACAAAACCAAAGGAGGCGAGATTAAACTAATAATCGAAAGCACTCAAACCGATCTATTCTCAGATTGGATGGTCTCTCAAACCAGCGTAAAAGACGGCAAGATCATTTTTTACCGCAGGGATGCCATGAGCACCATGAAAAACATAGCATTTAGAAAAGCGTATTGCATTTCGTTCCGCAAAAGTTTCCGCAGCGAGGGATCCGTTCCTATGGTTACAGAAATTGTAATCTCTTCAAACGAAGTAAAAGTTGGAAACACGATGTTCGAAAACAATTGGAAAAACGCTTAAATATCTGTTATGGCACTGCAAACCACTACCACGATCAAAATTGGAGAAATTGCGATCACCAATTTCAGCAATTTAAAAATAACCCAGAAAATTCACGGCCACCACAG
>NZ_JBHNPP010000036.1:0-36837 GCF_042436695.1 Flavobacterium sp. HJSW_4 | reverse complement strand
ACAGAGAAGTTAAGCCCGCCTGCGCAGATGGTACTGCAGTTATGTGGGAGAGTATGTCGTCGCCTTTCTTTTGAAAAACCCCATCCAAATCGGATGGGGTTTTCTGTTTTATATCCCTTTTGGGATTCGCTTCTTTAATAAACGGAACTTCAAATGTGCCGAAACCTGCATTTACTACGGGAGCTCCATCCTTTTGCGGAAAACCGCACCCTCCTTTTTCTCTTAAAAACCCCTTTCCGGAAAAGAGGCGACGCATAGTGCAATTCATAAGGAAACGCTATGGTAATGATTAACTTTTTGTCATTAATTCTTTTCCTAATTTTTCATGAAGTCAATTTATATGTTTTAACGAATTGTTTTTTATGTATAGGTATTCGTGTGCTTCTTTTAGATAATTACTCTTTGAATCGTTTAAAATGTATTTAAAAATAAAGATTGACTTGTGGTTTATTTACTGAATTTAGTTTTTCTCTTGATTAAGTTTTATTTTTGATTTATTATGAAATTACAAAATAGATGAAAGACCTAATTCAAATTATAAATAGTTTTCAAGAGTTAGATTTAGATACAGAATTAGCTATTAGGAAAAGTTTTGTTGAGGAGACTTTTAAAAAAGGTGAACTTCTCGTAGAAGAGACTAAAATTTGTGATAAGATATATTTTGTAAAATCTGGTGCGATTAGAAGGTTTTGTATTGAAGATGGCGAAGAAGTTACAAAGTGGATTTATACCGATAATCAATTTGTAACTTCGATGAGCAGTTTTTTTGAACAGAAACCTTCGTTCGAGAATTTTCAAACTTGCGAGGAAACAATTGTCTATTCTTTGTCTTATTCTGACGAACAAGCTTTATTAGAATATCCGTTATTTGTAAAGTTCCATATTAAGCAACTTCGATATTATCTTTCTAAAATAAATGAGTTTAATCATTTATTTCGTTTAATGACTGCAGAGAAAAAGTACTTATTTCTTTTAGAGTCATTTCCGCAAATTATTAAAAAAGCCAAATTAAAACACGTGGCCTCGTTAATTGGCGTAAGCCAAGAAACTTTGAGTAGAATTCGAGCATCAATTATTTGATATTAGGTCAATAAAAAGAATTTAAAGTTTTTCAATTTTTGCAGTTAATTAAATATGTGAAAATTGAAAGATACTTTTATTCATAAAAAAGCTGTTTTGAGCAATAACATTTTTATAGGAAACGGTGTTACTATTGAAGACGATGTTTTTATAGGTAATAATACGCAAATAGGAAATAATGTTACGATTTTGAGCGGATCACGGATTGGTGATAATTGCCAGATTCATTCTAATGCAGTTTTGGGTGGTGCGCCTCAGGATTTAAAATATAGGGGCGAATATACTCTTCTTGAAATTGGAGATAATAATATAATTAGGGAGTTTGTTACTATTAATAAAGGAACAATCTCTAAGGGTAAAACATGTATTGGAAATTCTAATCTCATTATGTCTAATGCTCATATTGGGCATGATTGTGTAATAGGAAATAATTCTATTATTGGATTTAGTGTTGGAATCGCTGGTGAAGTAATTGTTCAAGATTATGTAAATATAAGCGGATTGACTGCGATACATCAATTTTCTGTTATTGGCGAACACGCAATGATTAGTGGATTAAGTCGAGTGGTTAAAGATATTCCGCCTTATATTATTGCTGCTCATGAACCTTTACGCTTTGCAGGAGTAAATACGGTAGGTCTAAAAAGAAAAGGATTTAGTTCTGATAAAATTGATGAACTTCGATCAATTTATCGGATTTTATTTCAGGAAAAGAGAAATACTAAATTTGCATTGGAAATAATTGCTGAAAAATTTCAAGAAACTCTAGAGCGGGATAAGATTATAAACTTCGTCAAGCAGTCGAAAAGAGGAATTTTAAAAGGTTTTGAATTGTAATTGTACGAAATGGTTTCTAAATCCATATATTTATTCAGTTTTAAATTAATTTATTATGGCGGAATATAGTGCGAATTCTAAAGTTGATTTTTATTTCGAAAAAGCTGAAAAATGGAAAAGGAGTTAGAGCAATTGAGAGATATTGCTTTGGACTGTCATTTAGCGGAAGAATTAAAATGGGGGTCTCCGTGTTATACTTTTGATGGAGCAAATATTGTTTTGATTCATGCATTTAAGGAATATTGTGCTTTTTTATTTTTTAAAGGCGCTTTAATGAAAGATCCAGATAAGATATTAATTCAACAATCAGAAAATGTACAGGCAGCTCGTCAAGTTCGATTTACGAATGCTAAAGATATTTTGACTAAAAAAGAAATTCTCAAAAAATATATTTTTGAAGCGGCAGAAATCGAGAAATCTGGACAAAAAGTAGAATTGAAAAAAGTTTCTGAATTTGAAATTACAGAAGAACTTCAGAATAAATTTGATTCTGATCCTAATTTGAAAAAAGCTTTTTATGTTTTAACTCCTGGAAGACAGCGCGCATATTTGCTTCATTTTTCTCAACCGAAACAATCTAAAACACGAGAAGCTAGAATAGAGAAAAATATTCCAAGAATTTTGGATGGAAAAGGATTGAACGATTAGGTAGTTAGTAGTTTTGAATAATTCTGATTTTGATTTGAATATTTATTTGTAGAACTTGCATCGATACCAAATCACCTTTAATTACCAATATTATAATTAATGAATACCAATCAACCACCTACAGTAATTCTTGAAACCAAACAGCATTTTGAAATTTTAGATGGATTAAGAGGCATCGCGGCTTTTGCTGTTGTTGTGTTTCATTTTATGGAATGGATTTTTACCGATCCAAGCCAAAACTTTATTGGACACGGATTTTTAGCTGTCGATTTTTTCTTTTGCCTTTCAGGATTTGTAATCGGATATGCCTATGATGATCGTATTGCAAAAATGGGTCTTCGCAATTTTTTTATATCTAGAATAATAAGATTACATCCGTTAGTTGTAGCAGGATCGATATTAGGATTGTTGGCTTTTTTATTTGATCCGTTTGGCGGTCATTTGGAATTGTATAGCACTGGAAAAATTATTTTGACATTTATCTGTTCCTTATTTCTTATTCCGTTTCCAGTTATTGCAGATCGCGGATTTAATTTATTTAGTTTTAATGCGCCTGCGTGGTCGCTATTTTGGGAATATATTGCCAATATTGTGTATGCATTCGTGCTTTATAGAATCGGACGCAGTTATTTAATTATTTTAACTTTTTTATCTGCAGTAGCAATTTGTTATGTCGGATATAGTTCTGGAAATTTATTGGGAGGCTGGAGCGGCCCAACTTTTTGGGATGGCTGCGCTAGAATATCCTATTCTTTTTTAGCAGGATTACTTATTTATCGATCTAATTGGATTATTAAAAATAAATTAGGCTTTGGCGGATTGACGATTTTGTTATTACTGGCTTTTATTATGCCGTTTTCAGAATGGAATTGGATCTCAGAGCCTTTAGTTGTGTTGTTATATTTTCCGTTGCTAATTTCTTTGGGAGCTGGAGCTGTTTTAAAACCAGGATTGAAAAAAGCATGTATTTTTTCTGGAAAAATATCTTATCCGTTATACATGACACATTATGCGGTTTTATGGATGTTTGGAAATTATTACACCAATTATAAGCCAGACACAACCCAATTGACTTTGATTGTAATTGCTTCTGTGATTTTGCTTGTTGGTTTTGCGTATTTAGTAATGGTACTTTATGATATTCCGTTAAGGAATTATTTGAGTATCAAAAGAAAAGAAAAATTAGCAAAGCAATAAATATAAATTCAAAACTCTATTAGAAATAATGGAGTTTTTTATTTGTTCAAATTAACTTGCATTTAGAACAAGAACAATTCATCATAAAGAAATGACAATTCAGTCAATAAGAATTGATTGTTTTGTTCTAGAAAAATACTTTTACATCAAAATAAATATAACCAGAACCATGAAGAAAATTTTAAAAATCGCCAAAATTACATTTATTACCCTTTTTGCTATTGTTTTATTTTTTATTGCTTATTTGTACATCAGTAGCAAAATATTTTTAGAATCAAAAAATGAAGAGAATATTAGTTATCTGTCAAAAAATAATGTTCAAATTTCGGGTTCAATAAATGAAAAATTGTTTGATGCAGATTTTTATAAATCACAAGTTTTTTTGCTGGGAGAAATTCATGGTTATGCAGATAATCAGGCTATAGATAAAGAAATGCTTTTGTTTTTGAATAAGAAAGCTGGTGTGAAATACTACATTGCTGAGATGGATAGTTTAGTAGCTAAAAAATTGAATGCTTTTTTGTTAGAAAAACAGAAAAATAAAACAGCTTTAAAAGAAGTTGTAGAAACGATTAAGAAGAGAATTCCGCAACAATCTAGTCAGGAATTATTTGATAAATGGAGTTCGATTTATGATTACAATCAAAACTTGGCAGACTCTCTAAAGATTACAGTTATCGGAATTGATAAAAATTTCGATGATGAATCAAAAGGTTCGAGAGATGTTGCAATGGTTGCTAACTTTAAAAGTGCTATCAAAAAAATGAATATTGAAAATAAAAAGTTTTATGGGCTTTTTGGATTTTTTCATGCACTTCAAAAGAAAACAGAATCAGGTAGAGAAACTTTTGCAGAAGGATTAAAAGAATCAGGAATTAAAGTTACGAGTTTTGTGAGCTACACGATAGAAAGTGAAATGTATCTTCCTAAAAATCCTCAATTTCCAACGCCAGAAGATGAAAAAGTAGATTGGCTAAATGCAGACGGACCGTTAATGTTGGTAAAAGGAATTAATGATTTGAAAGAAGTAAGCGAACCAAATGCGATTACTCTTTTTAAACTTGACGCTAATAATTCGCCATATTTGAAATCGCAAAAGTTAGTGACAGTAAAATCGAGAGCTTTCGGCGAAAATATTGTTCCTTTGAAGGATGCTTCTGTAAATGATTATTTTCAATATGTGTTTTTATTAAGAAATTCTAAGGCATTGACAAAATTGAAATAGTTTTGTTAATGATAAATAGAAACCTCCAAGATTTGTTTTGGAGGTTTTTTTATTTTCTCTAAGTTAATAAAGTTTGTCTTGTCAGAAAATATATTATATTGGTTCTTTAATCTTACAAAATTTTAATAACCAAAAACAAAAGAACTTGAAAATTAATAATGTAATTAAGTATTTATTTCTCTTTTTAACTGTTTACACATTTGGACAAAATCCCACTTTTAAAGTCAAATATTCTGAACAGTTGGCGGTTTTTGTTTTCTTAGAAAATTTATCTGATTATTATCCGGACAATGTTTTTAAAACGGAATTTCAAAAATCAAAATACAATGTTGAGAAGTATAAAAATTTGATCTCAAAATTTGATCAATTGTCTATTTCGTATAGTTTTCGATTTGAAGATTTTCCATACGGCTCAAAGAAAACCATGCAGACACAGGATATTTTGAAAAAGAATTTGATTGAAACAAATAATTTAAATGAGTTCAAACTTCGTTCTGCTGGCATGATTCCTAATAAAACCTTGAGTGATTTGGGAGAATGTATTTCAGAATTTACTCCAATTTATAACGAACTGATTTATAATTCGAATAAAGAAAAATTTGAAAAGCAGCTGAGTGAAATTATTAAATATTCTAATGAAAATCAGATTGAAAATTATTTTAAAACAGGATTAGTTTTTTATAATTCTACTTGGGATGATTCAATTCCGTTTGAAGCAGCTTTTTATCCCTTGCCCAATTCAAAAGGATTTACGGCTTCTGCATTTTGCAATAATTTCGTTAGCGCTATTCAAACCGATTTAAAATCGCATAAAGATTTGTTTAGTGTGATGATGCATGAAACCTATCATATAATTTATGATGAACAATCGCTTGAAGTAAAACAAGAAATCGACACTTATTTTAAAGAAAACAAATCAAAGTGCAGCAACTACGCTTATCAGTTAATGAATGAAGTTTTGGCAACCGTATTGGGTAATGGTTATGTTTATGAAAAATTGGATGGCAAAATTGACGAAGGAGAATGGTATAATAATAAATATATCAATTTGATGGCAAAACAAATTTATCCGTTGGCCAAAGAATATATCGATCAGAAGAAACCGATTGATAAAAATTTTATAGATCAGTACATTCAACTTTATGAAACCAATTTTCCTGATTGGATCAATGAAATGAGTAATATTATGACGTATCGTTATGTGATTACAGAAAATGAAAAAGATTTTAATACCATAAATAAAATGTTTCGTTATCGTTCCAGAACAGAATACGAAGATCAAATTACGGAGAGCAGTATTGAAAAAATGCAGAACACGCCGCTGACCAAAATGGTAATTATTTCGAAAGATGCCAAAGAAAAGGTAAAGTTGTTAAAATATAAGTTTAAAGAATTGAAAAACTGGAAAGTAAATCCAGATAAAGAATTTGTAGAGAAAATTCTTTTGGGAGATAAAAGCCAATTAATAATCGTAAATCAGAAAAAATCTGACTTAGAAACATTAATTAAATCTATAAAATAGAAATAAAACTTGTTTTAATTTGCTTATCAAATTGCATAAAAAAACTCCAGAGCCATTTGACTTTGGAGTTTTTTTTATGAGATTTAATGAAGTCGTAATAGAATAAAGTTTACAAATTGTCCTTAATTCTTTTAGTAATTTCTTCAATTGTACCCATTCCATCAAAAGTCAAAACTTTTATTTTCGATTTCATGTATTCAATTGCAGGTCTGGTTGAACTTTCAAAAACTTCAATTCTTTTAAGATGAATATTAGCATCTTTGTCGTCTTTTCGATTAGAAGTTTCGGCTCTTTTTTTAGCTCTTTTTAAAAGTTCTTCCTTCGGAACATCAATATTAATTACTTTTCCAATTTCCAAATTTTTAGATTTAACAAGTTCCAGTAAATCATTTACTTGCGGTTCTGTTCTTGGATAGCCGTCTAAAATGATTCCGTTGGCATTTATATTTTCGTCTAATATTTTACTGAAAAGATCTTTCATGATAGAATCAGGAACTAAATCTCCTTTTTCTTCATATTGAGACATTATTTTCCCAATTTCTGTTTCATTTTGTTTTTCCAAACGGCATCTGTCGCCAGTTGAAATGTGTTCAAATTGAAGTTCTTCTTTTAAAATTTCGCATTGTGTGCCTTTTCCAGAATAGGGCGGGCCTGTTATTATTAATATTTCCATTTCAGTTATTTTCGATTCGTTGCATGATGCTCAAATTTAAGGATATATTTTAGTCTTTGCCATCTTCGTTTTTAGATATTCTAAATCTTCCTTATTGTATATTCCAGTACCACTAAAATTAATTTCTTTCAAATGTTTTGGAAATAAATTTGGATTTAAGTCTGTGAGTTTTGTGTCAGAAAGTCCCAAAACTTGCAAATTTTGCATTTGATGGAGTGTTTTAGGAATTTTGGATAAGGGACAATTTTCAATTCTAAGCGTTTTTAATTTTTCTAATTGAGAGATTGAATCTGGAATTATTTCGATATCATTTCCCCTAACCATTAGGTATTGCAAAGATTTTAATTTAGAAATCCACTCAGGAAAAGTCTTTAAAGGAAAGTTTAGAAACCAAACTTTCTTAAGTTTTTTTAGATTTCCAATTTCAGCTGGAAATTCAAAATCATCTAAATGATAAATAGATGGATCAGCTTGCATTTCTAATACTTCGAGATTTATAAATTCTGAAAATATTTCGCCTTTATTTTTTAAGTTCTCATCATAAAATCGTAGTGTCAGCTTCTTGCAATTTTTAGGATTTTTAGAAGCTTCGATTAAAGATGAGAATTTAGTTTTTCGAAATATATTCATTGTAATGCATGTTTTTTTTGAATAGGTATGTTTGCAAATAAATATAGTTCAATTTATGGATAATCTTCTTTATTTCTGATATATTTCAAGTGTTAAAAAGCTTTAAAAGTAAAAACAATTACTATATTTGCAACAATAAAGCATGAACTATACTCTATGCTTTATTGTTTTTTATAAAAGAAAGATTTATGCTTGTAAACAAATTATCAAAAAAAACGGGACTGTCAATCCACACGATTAGATATTATGAGAATTTAGGAATGATTAAAGGATTGACTGATGAAAAAGTGAAATCTAATAATTACAAACATTACGATGGTAATACTATTGAGCGATTAGAAATTATTGTGGAAGCGAGAGAAGTTGGTTTTTCTTTAGCGGAAATAAAAAAAATATTGACCAGTTGGTTTGAAAACACTGATTCGAAACCTGAAACACTAGAGCTTTTTCAAGCAAAAATAAAAGAGATTGATAATAAAATGAAATATTTCAAACAGACGAAAAATCTTCTTGAAAAAGTATGTGAGAAAATACAAAATAATGAATGATAGATTCTTATGAACTAAAAGTGTATAGAAAACTCCTTAAGAAATTAAGGAGTTTTTTTATGATTTTACAGAACGATATTAAGAAATATTCCGTGTGAGATTTGAAGAAGCTTTCAAAAGAGGAATGTTATTTTTCTTTTATTTTTTTATTCAGAATACAAGAAATTAATAGAGGGTTGTACAAATAGTCTTATATTCGCTTTTGTAAAAAAAAATCTGGAGTTAAAGAAAATCAGTTGTATTTATTTAAATAATTGATTGATTTCGAACTTATAGAATTAAATGGCGTACTAAAATAAACTACCAATAATAACCAAAGTTAAAATTAGAAAACTAAATTATGCAAGAAGAAATAACCAAACATTCAAACAAAATTTACAAAGCTGTAAAAAAATCAGAACATACATTGGGAGAGAAAGTAAAAGAAATCATTATAGAAATATGTATAATCGTTTTTGCTGTTACACTTTCAATATCGTTACACGGTTGGAGCGAACATAAACACCAACAAGAAGAAGTAGCTGCGTTTCTTGCTAATTTAAAGAACGATTTAAAGAGTGATGTAGAAAGTATCAACTTTGAAGTGAAAGCATATCAAAAGACAAACGCAGAGTACGAAAAAATTTTAGCATTAACGACTCCGCAACTTGATAGTATTTATAAGTCTAATAATAAAGTTAATTTTCCAATTCATTCACATGGACAAACATTGAATATAGGTAATTATGAAGGTTTTAAATCAAGCGGTAAAATAGGCTACATTGAAGATGAAAAATTAAAACAGAAAATCTTAAATTATTACCAAATATGCGTACCGGCTGCTAACGATGTGGATAAAATGTACACTGATTTTTTGTTTAAGTGCTTTGATAGAGAAATAGAAAATGCAGATAAGCCAGAAAAAGAATTGTATTCAGACCCGAAATATAAAAAGACACTAGGATATCTTGTTAAACTTGGTAAGAATAATATAAGAGTTTATAACGAAAACACTAAACCGCTCGCAGTTGAACTTATTAAAGAAATTGAAAAAGAGTTGGGTAAATAAAAAATCGAAAGCATAAAAAAACTCCTTAAGAAATTAAGGAGTTTTTTTATGCTTCTTATTGTTTCTTAATATTTTCTTTCGAAAGATTTACCATTAAAACGGTATACACCACTTGGATTTGCTCCTCCGAACAACAATTCTCCTTTTTTGCTTTTGTAAATAGTCCAAATATGATTGCTTTCTACTCCATCTTCTTTCGTGAAGTTTTTTACAGATTTGAAATCTGTTGAGACAACAAAAATATAAGATAATAATTTCGTGTAATGAAATTATTCTAAAATAAAGCATAAAAAAACTCCTTAATTTCTTAAGGAGTTTCTTGGTGGGCGATGAGGGGTTCGAACCCCCGACCCCCTCGGTGTAAACGAGGTGCTCTGAACCAGCTGAGCTAATCGCCCTATTTTACTAGGTTGTTATCATTTCTGATTGCGAACGCAAATATACGTTTGTTTTTGATTCCTGCAAAGAAATTTAAACTTTTGTGAGTTTTTAATATTCTTTTTAGTCTTCTTAATTTAAAAGAAAACTCCTTAATTTCTTAAGGAGTTTTTTGTGGGCGATGAGGGGTTCGAACCCCCGACCCCCTCGGTGTAAACGAGGTGCTCTGAACCAGCTGAGCTAATCGCCCTATTTTACTAGGTTGCTATCATTTGTGATTGCGAGTGCAAATATACGCCTGTTTTTGAGTTCTGCAAACAAAAACGAAGAAAAAATAAAACTTTTTTAAAAATAACTTATATCTATTTGTTTATGAATTTGTTATTAAAATGAATTTTTTAAGTTTTTTTCAGAATCAAAAGTATATTTTAGTCCAAAGGCAATTCGGCAACAACAAAAGTGCTTCCTCCAGCGTAAATAAAATCATTTTCCGAGGCATTTTTCTTTGCTTCCGCGAAAGCGATTTCCACAGAATCGTATTTTTCTCCTTTTAAATTGAAATTTTCAGCTGCATTTTTTAAATTTTCAGCAGGAAGTCCTCGCGAAGAATTCGGACTGCAGAAATAATATTGTGCTTCTTTTGGGAATAATGGCAAAATAGAATCTAAATCTTTGTCATTTACAACACCCAAAACAATATGAAGCTTTTCGAATTTTTCATTTTTCAACTGATTCATCACAACTGATAATCCGTGTTTGTTGTGAGCCGTGTCACAAATAATTTTCGGGTTTTCTCCCAATTGTTGCCATCTGCCTTGTAAGCCCGTATTTTTCACAACATTCAGCAAACCTTCTTTCAAATGTTCAATCGAAACATTAAAATCAGTTTCATTGTTTAAGATTGAAATCGTCTGCTGAACCGTCTTTTTATTATGAAACTGATAATCGCCAATCAAATCAGACAAATAAATCTGATCAATTAAGTCTGAAGCGAAATGAATAGGCGCATTGTTTGCTTCGGCTTTAGCCAAAAATACAGGTTTCGTTTCATCATTATATTCGCCAATAACAACAGGAACGTTTGGTTTAATAATTCCAGCTTTTTCGCCTGCAATTGCTTCCAATGTATTTCCTAAAAACTGAGTATGATCTAAACCAATATTTGTAATTACCGAAACCAAAGGCGTAATAATATTTGTTGCATCCAATCTTCCGCCCAAACCAACTTCGATAATCGCAATATCTACTTTTTCAGAAGCAAAATAATCGAAAGCCAAGCCAACCGACATTTCGAAGAAACTCATATCATTAGCTTCAAAAAAAACTTTGTGTTTTGCAACAAATTCAATAACAAACTCTTCCGAGATTTCTTTACCATTTATTTTAATTCTTTCTCTAAAATCTTTCAGGTGCGGCGAAGTGTACAAACCAACTTTGTAACCCGCTTCTTGAAGAACAGAAGAAAGCATGTGCGAAGTCGAACCTTTTCCGTTTGTTCCAGCAACGTGAATGCATTTCAATTCCTTTTCAGGATTGCCAAGATGAGCTGCCAATAATTTGATATTCGTTAAATCTTCTTTATACGCAGAAGCACCTTGCAATTGGTACATTGGAAGTTGATTAAACATCCAATTGGTAGTCTCTTGATAGTTCATTTGTTTAGATAAAATGGTTGTTGATTGAAATAAATTTCGATTTTTGTAGTTTAATATTACAGCGAAAATTATCTTTATTGCAAATTTCAAATATTTTTTAGAATTAATTATTAAAAACCAGAATTAATATATGTTTAGTTTTATTCAGTTACAAACAGATACAATCGCAAATGCTTCAAATGTAGTGGTCGAAAAGATCGCAGCACCGCAAAATGAAATTTCAATGTTTGGATTTATCATGAAAGGAGGGGTTTTCTTAATTCCGATCGCGATTCTATTGTTTTACACTATTTACCTGATTTTTGAACGTTATATGTACATTAGCCGCGCGTCTAGAATTGATAGCCGATTAATGCAAGATATTGGAGATAAATTACATTCTGGAAATATCGAATTGGCACGAACAATTGTAGAAAGAAATAATACTGCTGCTGGAAATATTTTAAAAGAAGGTGTGTTGGTAATCGGAAGACCAATTGCTGAAATCGAATCCAACATGGACCGCGCTGCCGATATCGAAATTGGAGAAATGGAAAGACATTTAGGCCACCTTGGACTTATTGCTGGTATTGCGCCAACTTTAGGTTTCATCGGAACAATTTCTGGGGTTATCAAGATTTTCTACAGTATTTCGGTTACAGAAAATATCAGTATCGGTAATATTTCTGGAGGTTTATACGAAAAAATGATCAGTTCTGGATCTGGATTAATTGTGGGTATTATTGCCTATAGTGCTTACCACTTATTGAACGGAAAGATTGATAATTTTGCTTTAAAAATTCAGAAACAGATTTTAGAATTTGTCAATATAATTCAAAGAGCATAAGCCATGTCTATTAAAAGAAAAAGAAGATTTCACGCGGAAGTTGCGACTTCATCTTTAAGTGACATTATGTTTTTCCTGCTGTTGTTTTTCTTAATTATCTCAACACTGGCAAATCCGAATGTGATTAAGATGACTTTGCCAAAAGCTAAAGCGAATGAAAAAACCAATAAACAGCTAATAAGTTTATCGGTTACAGAAGATAAAAAGTTCTACATTGACAAACAAGAAGTAGATTTCGAAAATCTAGAAACGAGTTTAATGTCAAAAATAGGAACAGATAAAGAGCAAACTGTTGTAGTTCGAATTCCGTTTAACCTACAAGTTCAAGACTTAGTAGATGTTCTGCAAATAGGAGTGAAGAACAATTTGAAATTTGTAATTGCCACAAGCCCGAAATAGATTTATAATTAGGGCGTGACCACAATAAAAAAATGGGCCAATCAGCAAAACGTTGATACGCCCATTTTTTTATTGCGGTCGCCCCGATAGCTATCGGGAGCGCTACTTCGGTAGCTAGCTCCTATCCCTCACGCGTGCAAACGTAATCTAGATCATTGCGAGGAATGAAGCGATCATAATAGAAAATTAGCCACAATCTTGTCATTTCGACGAAGGAGAAATCTCCACGAGAAGCTCTACAAAGATTGGAATTTCGTTGCGGAATTACTTGCGGAGATTTCTCCTTCGTCGAAATGACAAACTAGGTAAAGTGAGTGATTGGAAGCAAAACCAACAAAAAAGGCTTTCAGATTTCTGAAAGCCTTTTATTGATTCTATAATTTTTAATCCAAACTAAAATTGTAAATAATTTTTCCAACTTGTTTGGCAGGAGCATCACTATCAGATTCCCATTTTGTATTCATTGCTGCAATTCTTGCTTGATCTAATAAACATTTTGCAGTATTTGTAGTTCCTTTTATTCCAGGAGTTGCGCTTATTGTTTTTCCGTTTTGATCAACACTTACTTCAACAACAACTTTTCCTTCTTCATTGCAAGTATATTTTGGGGCAGGTTTAGAAAGCGCTTTTCTGTTTCCTAAAGAATATCCAGATCCACCGCCAGAACCGCCACCGCTTCCAGCTCCGTAACCGCTTCCGGTACCAATACCATTTCCAGTTCCGTTACCGCCTCCAGTTCCTCCGCCAGAACCGCCACTTCCGTAATAACCGTTAGAGTTTAAACTTCCGTTCGATTTTCCTTTATTTCCAGCTGCTTTATCATCTCCGTCACCACCTTTATTAGAACCTTTCATAATGCTTGCTAAAGCATCGTTTGTTGAGTTAGAAACTTTTGGTTTTTCTGGTACAGGTTTTTGCACAGGTTTCTCAACAGGAACAGGTTTTTTAGGTTTTTCTTTCGTCGGAATAACAACGTCGTTATCCGCAGTTGTATTTTCTTGAGAAATGATAGCTTCTTCTTCGTGAGTTGCTTTTGCAGGCGCTTGTTTTACATTGTTTTTCACATCCAGAACTTCACTTTTATAATTGGCTCCAGAACCTAAATCACTATCTCCAAAGTTTACTGTTACGCCTCCGCCGCCACCTCCGCCATCAGCAAGAGCGACGTTGTTTTCGGGATTGTAAGGAGGCCAAAAACGTATAAAAAACAGCAATGCAATGATCACCACATATATTGCAGTAGTAATTAATAATGATTTCTTTTTATCTGAAGAAATAGTGAAACTCATTGAATTCTGAATTTTGAAATGTATTATTTTAAAAACGTTTAAAAGTAGTAAAAATTGTTTAGAATGAAAGAGAGAATTTAACCGCTAAGCACGCAAAGATTTACGCAAGGTTCGCAAAGAGGTTTGTTTTTAAATCTCGCAAAGTCGCGAAGACGCAGAGAAACTTAAAAGAGAAAAACTTTGCGACTTCGCGACTTTGCGAGAAATAAACCAGCGTACTTTGCGTAAATCTTTGCGTGCTTTGCGGTAAAATATATTTGCGGTAAAAAAAATGAGCCAAAAATTAATTTGACTCATTTAGAATTTAATGTTTTTATAATTACACCAACTGTTTCAAAGCAATTTCAAAAGCAGTTGCACTAATATTTGTTTTTGATTGACTTAAAGCATGAGCTTTTACAATAGCATTTTTAATCGTTTCTGATGTATCATTAAAAATCGCCTCATCTGTCATCTGAACTTTTTTCTCCATGAAATAAGCAAAAACTCTCGCCATTCCGCAGTTTGAAATAAAGTCAGGGATCAAACTTACTTTTTGATCCACTTGCTCCATAATAGAACCAAAGAAAATTTCTTTATCAGCAAAAGGAACATTCGCACCGCATGAAATAACTTCCAATCCGTTTGCGATTAAGCTGTCAATTTGAGCTTGAGTCACCAATCTTGAAGCTGCGCAAGGTGTGAAAATCTCAGCGCCAATTGTCCAGATTTTAGAATTGATTTCTTCAAATGGAATCATATTATCAGCAACCAATTTGTTTCCGTCTTTATTTAAAAACAAAGTTCTAATTTCTTCAAAAGAAAATCCTTCTTCTTTAATTAATCCGCCATCGCGATCAATAATTCCGATTACTTTTGCTCCCATTTCAGCTAAATAAAAAGCTGCAGCAGAACCAACGTTTCCAAAACCTTGCACGATTGCTTTTTTACCTTTAATGTCTCCGCCGTAAGTTGTATAGAAATGACGAACAGCTTCTGCAACACCATAACCCGTAATCATATCGGCAACCGTATATTTTCTAGTTACGTCTGGCGAGAATTTTGGGTTTTCGATAACCTTAATTACACCTTGGCGCAATTGACCAATTCTATTGATTTTGTCAGCGTCTGTTGGTCTAAAGTGTCCGTTGAAAACTCCTTCTTGCGGATGCCAAACACCACATTCTTCTGTCATTGGAATAACTTCATGAATCTCATCAACATTCAAATCCCCTCCAGTTCCATAGTAGCTTTTCAATAACGGAGAAACGGCTTTGTACCAACGTTGCAAAACACCTTTTTTGCGAGGATCGTTTGGATCAAAGTTAATTCCAGATTTAGCTCCTCCAATTGCAGGACCAGAAACTGAGAATTTAACTTCCATAGTTTTAGCCAAAGACAAAACTTCGTTCATGTCTAAGCCTTTTCTCATTCTTGTTCCTCCACCCGCAGCTCCTCCACGAAGTGAATTAATAACAGTCCACCCTTCGGCTTCTGTTTCTGAATCTTTCCAATTGAAAACAATTTCAGGTGCTTTGTTTTCAAATTGTTGTAATAAATCTTTCATTTTGTTGTGATATGTTTATTTTGCGTAAATGTATAAAATAGAATAATGTGAATAATGTATTTTGCATCAAATTTATAAAACAAAAAAGAAAAGCCGAAAACTATTTGGTTTTCGGCTTTTTGAATATTCAGAAAATTAAGAATTATTGTCCTAATAAATGTTTTTTCAAAGTTTCGTCAACTGGTTTGTCTGAAAGCCAGATTCCGAATAATGCTTTTTTGAAATCAAATCCAGGGATTTTTCCTTTCAAAACTTCATTTTTAGAAACGTAAACATTTTGATCTAAAGGATTGTATGCTAAAATAAAAACATCCTTTTCTGTAATTGCATCACTTAAAAAACTTTTTAGCTGTTCAATTCTAGGGCGTAATTCTTCAAGATTTGCTCCTGCAGATTTTTCAAAACCTGTATTCATAGCTTTTGTTAGTTTGCTAGAAGAAACCATCGAAGAAGTGATTTCAATTCTAACAGCCATTTCAGTATCGCTGTCTATGATGAATTGAGGATCTTGAGCAAGTTGAGATAAATACAATGCCTGAACGTAAACTTCTAACCACATTTTAGATCTTCCGCCGGCACCATTTAATTGTAATGGTTTCCCTTGAAAATCTATTTTTCTTGGTACGCTTACCCCATTAACTTCAATTTGAGTTTGAGCAGAAACAGTCGAAAACTGGAAGCTAAACAGGACTGTCAGTAAAAGTAAAATCTTTTTCATATTCTATCAAATTTTTATTTTTAAGGCAAAAATAATGGTAATTTATTAATATTTAGTTCATATTGACAATGTTTTTTTATTCAATATTTCATGTTTGGTTTTTGTATTACATTAAAAATCAATTTAGTAAGACTAACTTTACGTAGTTTTACTCGTTTTAAGAATTGTTTAATATTTTTCTCTTTTAATTAAGATCAATTTTTTAATTAAATTGAAAATTTTAGCGCAATTTGAATCTTAAATTTTAGAAAATTTGTTGCTAAATTGATGCTCTTTTGAAAAAAAAGCTAAATAATAACGAAAACGTTATCGTAATCTTTGCTGATCTATTAATTTTGTATGCGCGCATTGTAATTTAAACATTTAAAAAGTATCTTTGGAAGCCTTTGGATTAAAAATTAAGGGCATCCGAAAAATCACAAAAAACATAAAACCATCAAGCTGAAATTCTGTTTTTAATTTTAGCTGAAAAAACATTTAAAGTATACTACTATGGATTTTAATCTAACCGAAGAACATTTAATGATTCAGCAGGCAGCAAGAGATTTTGCTCAAAATGAATTATTGCCGGGAGTTATTGAACGTGACGAAAAACAAATTTTTCCAACTGAGCAAGTCAAAAAAATGGGTGAGCTTGGATTTATGGGAATGATGGTTGATCCTAAATACGGAGGAAGTGGGTTAGACGCTATTTCTTATGTTATTGCAATGGAAGAAATTTCTAAAATAGATGCTTCTGCTTCTGTTGTAATGTCGGTAAACAATTCATTAGTTTGTTGGGGATTGCAAGAATATGGAACAGAAGAACAAAAACAAAAATATCTTCCAGGTTTAGCTTCTGGAGAAATTCACGGTGCATTCTGTTTGAGTGAGCCTGAAGCTGGAAGTGATGCAACTTCGCAAAAAACAACTGCGATTGATATGGGAGATCATTATTTAGTTAATGGTACAAAAAACTGGATTACAAACGGAAATACTGCTTCTGTATATTTAGTAATTGCACAAACACATCCGGAATTAAAGCACAAAGGAATCAATGCTTTGATTATGACGAAAGATATGCCAGGTTTTTCTGTTGGGCCGAAAGAACAAAAAATGGGAATCCGTGGTTCTGATACACACTCTTTGATGTTTTCTGATGTGAAAGTTCCAAAAGAAAACAGAATCGGTGAGGATGGTTTCGGATTTAAATTTGCAATGAAAACTCTTGCGGGCGGTAGAATCGGAATCGCATCTCAAGCTTTAGGAATTGCTTCTGGAGCTTATGAATTGGCTTTAAAATATTCTAAAGAAAGAAAAGCTTTCGGAACAGAAATCTGCAATCATCAAGCAATCGCCTTCAAATTGGCAGACATGGCTGTGAACATTGAGGCGGCTCGCCATTTATGTATGAAAGCAGCTTGGGATAAAGATCAACATAAAAATTATGATGTGAGTGGTGCAATGGCGAAACTTTTTGCTTCGCAAGTTGCAATGGATACTTCAGTTGAAGCGGTTCAAATTCACGGAGGTAACGGATATGTGAAAGAATACCATGTGGAGCGTTTAATGCGTGACGCAAAAATCACTCAGATTTACGAAGGAACTTCTGAAATTCAGAAAATCGTAATTTCAAGAGCAGTTATCGCTGGATAAAATTAGGTTATAAATAGATTTGAAAACCCTTTTGACTTTTAGTTCGAAGGGTTTTTTTATGAATATTCTATTACTTTTCATAAGTTTATAGTCCAATTAATTTTTATTTTAAATCATCAATAAAAACACAAATCATGAGAAAGCTATATTTTTTGCTTCCAATTATTTTTTTGGCTTGTAAATCGGGAACTTCAACGAAAAATGAGGGCGAAGTAAAATCAGATTCAAAACCAATAACAGTTAGCTATAAAGTAAAAGAAACTGAAATCTCAGATTTTCTAAAATATCTTTCTTCCGATGAAATGGAAGGGCGCGAAACAGGAACTAAAGGAATTGAAAAAGCAGCGGTTTTCTTGGAAGATTTTTTGAAGAAAAATAAAATCAAACCGTATTTTAAAACTTACAGAGATACGTTGACCAATTTTGATTCTCCAGCTTTTAATATTGTTGGGATGATAGAAGGAACAGATCCTGAGCTTAAAAAAGAGTTTGTGGTTTTGAGCGCACATTATGATCATATTGGTATCGAGGCGAAAGATCAGGCTGATAAAATTAATAATGGTGCAAATGATGATGCTTCGGGTGTGACTTCTGTTGCTGCGATGGCAAAATATTTTAGCCAGACTAAAGCGAACAAGCGTAGTATATTGGTTGTCTTTTTTGCTGGCGAAGAAAAAGGATTGTTGGGTTCTAAAAGTTTGGTGGAGAAATTGAAAAAACAAAATTTCAATCTTTATACCCAATTGAATATTGAAATGATTGGCGTTCCGATGAAAAGAGATTTCTTAGCTTATATTACTGGTTTTGATAAATCGAATATGGCCCAAAAAATAAACGAATACACAGGAAAAAATACCATCGGATTTTTGCCAAAAGAAGCAGAATATAAATTGTTTTACCGTTCTGATAATTACTCGTTTTATGATGCTTTCAAAAAACCATGTCAATCTCTAAGTACTTTTGATTTCGAAAATTTTGATTACTATCACCATGTTTCAGACGAATTTAAATTAATGGATATTCCGCACATCACGGCATTCACACAAGGATTATTGCCTGCCGTGACGAAAATTGCGGTTTCTCCAACTCAAGAAATAACCATGAACAAATAAGAGGCTGTTTTACAGCATTTGATTATTTTTGCGACATGAAAAATATTATCGTTACAGGAACAAGCAGAGGAATTGGTTATGAGCTAGCCTTGAAATTTGCTGAAGCTGGCCATCAAGTTTTGGCCATTTCCAGAAAAATACCGCAAACTTTATTGCAACATCAAAACGTAACTTGTCTGTCTGTTGATTTGGCAGATGAATCGGCTTTAAGTGAAGTTGAAAGTTTTCTTTCTTCTACATGGAAAAAAGTTGATGCAGTGGTTCACAATGCTGGTGCTTTACTTTTAAAACCTTTTGGAGAAACTACGCAGGCAGATTTTGAAAATATTTATAAAGTGAATGTTTTTGCAGTTGCTAATTTAACTCGCATTTGTATTCCGTATTTAGAAAAAGGAAGTCATGTTGTTACGATTAGTTCAATTGGCGGAGTTCGAGGAAGTTTGAAATTTGCTGGATTAGCGGCTTATAGTTCAAGTAAAGGAGCTGTAATTACGTTGACTGAATTATTAGCGGAAGAATATAAAGAAAAAGGAATTTCGTTTAATGTTCTGGCTTTGGGTTCTGTTCAAACCGAAATGCTGAATGAAGCTTTCCCAGGATATCAAGCGCCAATTTCTGCTGAAGGAATGGCAACTTACATTTATGATTTCACGCTTAACGGCAATAAATATTTTAACGGAAAAGTTTTAGAAGTTTCTTCAACGAATCCGTAAAAATTAATTATTAGTTATGAGTGAGAGTATTGTGAAAAGCAAAAGTTTTGAGTTAGCTGTTAGAGGAGTTAATTTTTATAAATGGTTTGTATCAGAAAAGAAAGAATTCGTAATTAGTAAACAATTTTTGCGTTCCGTTACTTCGGTCGGTGCGAATGTTAGAGAGGCAGTTAATGCGCAAAGTAAACCTGATTTTATACATAAATTGTCAATCGCTCAAAAAGAATGCGATGAATCAATGTATTGGCTTGAAATTTTAAAAGAAACAAAATATATTTCTGTTATTGAATTTGATTCAATTCATCAGCAATGTAATGAGGTGTTGAAAATTATAAGAAGTATAATAATTACATCCAAAAAGAAACTTATAACTCATAATTCATAACTCATAATTTATAATTATTTTGAGCGACACTTTAGCTAAATACATTCCCGAGCATGCTGTTAAGCCCGTTTTTGATTTGATAGTGACCAATCAGGTTCATTTGAAAATTGTAAACGAGCGTCAGACGCGTCACGGCGATTATAGGAGAGGACCAAGTGGGAAGCATGAAATTACGGTTAACGCAAGTTTGAATAAGTATCGGTTTTTAATTACGCTGATTCATGAAATTGCACATTTGGTTGCTTTTGAAAAGTTTGGGCGAAATATCAAACCACATGGGAATGAATGGAAATTTACTTTTCAGCGTTTAATGGTTCCTTTTATTCGGCCTGAAATATTTCCGGGACAAATATTGCCTTTGTTGGCTAGACATTTCAAGAATCCATCTGCGAGTAGTGATACCGATACGACTTTATCTTTGGCTTTAAAACAATATGACAAGGATAATGATAAGAACTATGTTTTTGAAATTCCCTACGGAAGTGTTTTTAGGATCAAAAACGGAAAAGTTTTCAAGAAATTGGCCGTTCGTACCAAACGTTTTGAATGCATCGAAATAAGCTCCGGAAAAACATATCTTTTTAATCCGAATGCGGAAGTTGAGCTGATCAATGTTCACTAAAAGAAAATCCAATAAAAAATCCCAAATTCCAATTGTCGTAAACTTTGGAGTTTGGGATTTTTAATATTTAAATTTTAAAGACTTTTAGCCTTTTAAATAAGCTTCTCTTACTTTCTTGAAAAGGTTTGAAGAATAAACAAATTTAACGACCGCTTCATTGTCGGTTGTAAAGATTTCTTCTTTCGTTCCTTGCCAAGCTTTAAGGCCTTTCTTTAGGAATACAATATTCTCACCGATTTCCATTACAGAGTTCATGTCGTGAGTATTAATTACGGTTGTAATGTTGTATTCTTTTGTAATTTCCTGAATTAAGTTGTCAATCAAAGTCGAAGTATTCGGATCCAAACCTGAGTTAGGTTCATCACAAAACAAATACTTTGGATTATTTACAATGGCACGAGCAATAGCAACACGTTTTTGCATACCTCCAGAAATCTCAGAAGGCAATTTTTTATGAGCGTCAACTAGATTTACTCTTTCTAGAACAAAATCAACGCGTTCTTTGATTTGTGACTTAGTATTATTGGTAAACATTCTCAATGGAAAAGCTACATTTTCTTCAACAGTCATAGAGTCAAACAATGCGCTGCCTTGAAATACCATTCCGATTTCAGTTCGCAATTCACGTTTTTCATCTTTGTCTAAATCAGAATAAACTCTTCCGTCAAACTCGATTGTTCCTGCGTCTGGGGTGTGAATTCCTAATAACGTTTTTAATAAAACCGTTTTTCCAGATCCACTTTGTCCAATAATCAAGTTGGTTTTTCCAGTTTCAAAAACCGTTGAAACGCCTTTTAAAACTTTGCTGTCACCAAATGATTTTTCTATATTTTTTACTTCTATCATTATCCTAGTAATAATTGAGTTAATATATAATTTAGAAGAATAATAGTAACAGATGTCCAAACAAATGATGTTGTACTTGCCTTACCAACTTCTAATGCTCCACCTTTCATGTAATATCCGTGAAAAGACGGAATTGTTGCCAATAACATTGCAAAGATTAAAGTTTTGATAAAAGCATAAGTAATATGGAAAGGAATGAAATCTTTCTGAGCTCCCATAATAAAATCTGCACCAGTTGAAAATCCTCCGTAAGCACAAGCAAGCCATCCACCAAAAATTCCTAAAAACATACTGATTCCGATTACGAAAGGGTACATTAATAAAGCTATAATTTTTGGAAAAACAAGATAGTTTACTGAGTTAACCCCCATAACTTCTAAAGCATCAATTTGTTCTGTAACGCGCATTGTTCCGATACTTGAAGTAATGTAAGATCCCATTTTTCCGGCCATAATTACCGAAATAAAAGTAGGAGCAAACTCCAAAACCACAGATTGACGTGTAGCAAAACCAATTAAATATTTTGGAATTAAAGGATTGGTTAAATTTAATGCTGTCTGAATGGCAACAACTCCTCCGATGAAGAAAGAGATAAAACAGACAATTCCAAGAGAGTCAATAATTAAATCGTCAATTTCTTTGAAAATCAATTTTTTCATAACAGGCCATTTGGTCTGTTTATTGAAAATTTCTTTCAGCATTAAAAAATATTTCCCGATTTGGGATAAATAACGAATTAGCATCATAATTTTTAAATATTGGCTAAGGTAAAAATAAGTTATGAGTTTTGGGTTATGAGTTCCGGTTTTTCGGCCGGTTTGTCAATCAAATTAACTTTTCTTTCATTTTTTTGAAACGATAGTTTCGAATAAATTTAGCCTGTTCTGGTGTAACTAATAAAGGCGTTTTGGCTTTTTTGGCTTTCCAAAATCCTCTTATATAATCTAAAAATAAGAATGGTTTCTTTTTCATCATCGCCAGTTTTGCAGATGCAATTGCAGTGATCCAAAAACCATATCCTAAAGTATAAAAAGCTTCGCCTTGTTTGTAACGAGCTGTTTTGTTATAATTTGCTCCTGTTGGTTTTAAGTGTTTTACATGTAAGGATTGGTCGGTTACAATTTTCCAATCGTAATATTTACAAAGTAATTCGTCAACCGTGTCCCAGCCCATTGCAGGTCTTAAACCGCCAATTTGCTGAAAAGTTTCTTTTCTGTATGCTTTTAATGCTCCTCGAATATGATCTTTATCGGTAAGATTTTCTAAAACCCATTCGCCATTTTTGTCGATGTAGCAAAATCCGCCAGCCATTCCGATTCTGGAATTTGATTCGAAATGTTTGATAATGGTTTCGAAATAATTAGGTGGAAAAATCAAATCGCCGTCAATTTTTACAATGATGTCGTAATTTGAATCTAAAGTCTCAAAACCTTTTTGAAAAGCCTGAATTACTTTACTTCCCGGCATGTGAATGGCATCCGAAGTTTTGTTTACAACCGAAATGTACGGATTCTCTTTTGCAAAACTTAAAACAACTTCTTCTGTTTTATCAGTTGAATTGTCATTTACAACCACAACTTTTGTTGGTAAAACAGTTTGAGTTACCAAAGATTGTAAAGTCAGACCAATCAAGTCTTGCTCATTATGTGCAGGAATGACGATGTAATATTTCATATGAAAATTTTAGATTTTAAATTTTAGATTTCACATTGGTTTTCCCGCTTTTTAAAATCATAAATCAAAAATCGTTAATCAAAAATCTTAGATCTTAACTTTTTCAGCTACAACAATGTAATATCTTGGAGTGAAATATCTCAATAAAGGTCTTAATCCAAACTTTTTTACAGGATGTGTAAATTGCAAGCGGTCTGTGATTTTCCAGCCTGTTTTTTCTAAAAGCCAATCCAATTGCCAGTCTTCAAACTCATGGTAATGTCTGTCCCACATATCTGTTTTAGAACGGTATGCTGGCGAAAACCATAAACGTAACGGAATTGAAATTAGTAATTTATCACATTTTACGTTTTGTAAAATAGTGTATGGATTTAGCAAATGTTCGAAAATTTCAAATGCAGTAAAAACAGTATAATCTTCTGTTTGTAAAGCCGTTTGATCGTTGTCTAAATCTTCGCCTTTTGTGTTTTTTACAGTATAGCCATTTTCTTCCATTATTTTAGAAAACGGATTTGGAACTCCAAAATCAAAAATGGTTTCTGATGTGCTAACGTGCTTTTGTAAAAACTCTAAGGTAAGTTTGAATCTTTTATTCGGAAACGTTTTTTCGTACATAGTTAAAGCGAACGAACAATCTCTCGTTCTTGATTTTAATTAGGTCGCAAATATACTAAAAAAGTCCGCACCTTTTGGTACGGACTTTTTTTAAGTTTTCGGTTTTCGGTCTCAGTTTTCAGACGCAAAAAGCTGAATACTGCCACTGAAAACTGTGACTAGTAACGGTAAACAAAAGCGTTAATATTCATCCCCGCTCCAACTGAAGCAAAAATTAAAACATCGCCTTTGTTGATTTCTTGGTTTTCTATTTTTCCTTGTAAAATCAAATCGAATAAAGTAGGAACTGTCGCAACACTGCTATTTCCTAAGTCATGAATGCTCATTGGCATAATGTCTTTAGGAGCCGTTTTATCGTAAAGTTTGTAAAAACGCTCGATAATTGCTTCATCCATTTTTTCGTTTGCTTGGTGAATCAAGATTTTTTTCACTTCGTCAATTGCAATTCCGCTTTTATCTAAGCAACTTTTCATAGCGCACGGAACATTGTTTAAAGCAAATTCATAGATTTTACGGCCATACATTTTAATGTATTTAATGTCTGGATCTAAATCTGGATTGTACGATTTTCCGAAGAAAAGATAATTCGCTTCATCATTGGCATAAGTAGCGCTTTCGTAAGATAATAATCCAGCTTCATCAGTTGATGCTTCTAAAATTGAAACTCCAGCTCCATCAGAATAAATCATAGAATCACGATCGTGATCATCAACAACTCTTGATAAAGTTTCAGCTCCAATTACCATAACTCTTTTTGCCATTCCAGATTTGATAAAAGCATTGGCTTGAAGCACGCCTTCAATCCAGCCTGGGCATCCAAAAAGAATATCGTACGCCACACATTTAGGATTTTTAATTCCTAATTTGTTTTTAACTCTGGTTGCTAAACTTGGTAAAACATCAGTTTGATGCGTCCCTACTTTTACATCACCAAAATTATGAGCGAAAATAATGTAGTCTAAAGTTTCAGCATCGATTCCTGCATTTGCGATTGCTTTTTGTGCAGCAAAAAATGCTAAATCAGAAGAATTATATTGAGGTTCAGCATAACGACGGTTTTGAATTCCGGTAATGCCTTTAAATTTTTTAATAACGACTTCGTTCGGGTAACCAAATGGAGTTCCATCTTCATTTAAAAAAACATGTTTGTCAAAATCTGTGTTCTTAACTTCGAGGTTAGGAATGTAACTTCCAATACCAATAATTTTTATTTTCATTTTTCCCTTTAATTATCCGATAAATTTAGCGCTAATGTATAAATAATATTATGATAACTATCATAAAAAATAGTATGCATGCATATAATTATGAAAAAACGATTTTTAAGTTGATATATTGTATTTTTTCTAATGATTTTTTAATATTTCCTAGATTTCAAACGATTGAAGCTGGTTTTTTGAAATATTAAATTTGGTCAAAATTATTGTTTTAAGAAAATAATTTCACATAAATCTAACAAAAAGTTATGTTTTTATAAATCCGAATCTTCTTTATAGCCTTGATCGCGTGAGGGATAGGAGCAAGCTATCGAAGTTTAAAAAAAGTTTCAAGTTTCAGGTTTCAAGTTGCCTACATAACCTGAAACCTGAAACCTGAAACAAAAAATAAAACCCGACAAACTTTTAAAATCTGTCGGGTTTGAAATATATTTAGAAAAACTATTTTTTAGCTTTCCATGTAAGCTTCGATAGGAGCACAGCTACAAACTAAATTTCTGTCACCGTAAGCATCATCAACACGACGAACAGATGGCCAGAATTTGTTTTCAGCGATGTAATCTAATGGATAAGCCGCTTTTTCTCTTGTATAAGGGAAATCCCAAGCATCTGTAGTTAACATTGCTAATGTATGAGGTGCATTTTTCAATACATTGTTTTTATCATCAGCTGTTGCAGCTTCGATCTCTTTTCTGATTGAGATAAGTGCATCACAAAAACGATCTAATTCTGCTAAATCTTCAGATTCTGTAGGCTCGATCATTAAAGTTCCAGCAACTGGGAAAGAAACCGTTGGAGCGTGGAAACCATAATCCATTAAACGTTTTGCGATATCACCAACTTCGATTCCGTTTTCTTTAAATGCACGGCAATCTAAAATCATTTCGTGAGCAGCTCTTCCACATTCTCCTGTATAAAGAATTGGGTAGTGTCCTTCGAAACGAGATTTCATGTAGTTTGCATTCAAGATTGCGTGCTCAGTAGCGCTTTTTAATCCTTCAGCACCCATCATTGTGATGTAACCATAAGAGATTAAACATACTAAAGCAGATCCGTAAGGTGCTGATGAAATAGCTGTAATTGCTTGTTCACCACCAACTTTTAAGATTGGGTTAGTTGGTAAAAACGGTACTAATTTTTCGTTCACACAAATTGGTCCAACACCAGGTCCACCACCACCGTGAGGAATAGCGAAAGTTTTGTGTAAGTTTAAGTGACAAACGTCAGCGCCAATTGTAGCAGGATTTGTTAATCCAACTTGCGCGTTCATGTTTGCACCATCCATATATACTAATCCGCCGTTTTCGTGGATTAATTTTGTGATTTCGATAATTGAAGATTCAAAAACTCCGTGAGTAGATGGATAAGTTACCATTAAACAAGACAAGTCATCTTTGTGTTCAATCGCTTTTTCTCTTAAATCTTCTACGTCAATATTTCCTTCTGGAGTAGTTTTCGTAACAATGATTTTCATTCCCGCCATCGCTGCAGAAGCAGGATTTGTTCCGTGAGCTGATGAAGGAATCAAACATACATTACGGTGACCTTCGTTTCTTGACATGTGGTAAGCACGAATTGCCATTAAACCAGCATATTCTCCTTGCGCTCCAGAGTTTGGCTGTAAAGTTGTTCCAGCAAAACCAGTGATAACATTTAATTGCTCTTCTAATTTTTTAAGCATTGTAATGTAACCTTGCGCTTGCTCAACTGGTGCAAACGGGTGAATGCTGTTCCAGTTTGGCATTGATAAAGGCAACATTTCAGAAGCTGCGTTCAATTTCATTGTACAAGAACCTAACGAAATCATCGAGTGATTCAATGATAAATCTTTACGCTCTAATTTTTTGATGTAACGCATCAATTGGCTTTCTGAATGATGGTTGTTGAAAACATCATGTGTTAAGAAAGAAGAAGTTCTTTCTAATGAAGCTGGTAATTGACTAGCCTCAGTTAGTTCAGAAACAGAAACGGTTTCTTTTCCTAAAGCTTCAGCAAAAATTGCAACGATTTGATTGATGTCGTTAACTGAAGTTGTTTCGTTTAACGAAATAGAAATCGTATCAGCATCAACATAGAAGAAGTTTACTTCGTTTTTCTCAGCAACAGCTTTTACTTTTTGAGCGTCTGCTTTTACTAAGATTGTATCAAAGTAAGCCGAGTTAACTTGAGAAACTCCAATTTTATTTAAAGCCTCAGCAGTAGTTACCGCCGATGCATGAACTTTGTTTGCAATATATTTCAAACCTTCTGGTCCATGGTAAACCGCGTACATTCCAGCCATAACTGCTAATAAAACTTGAGCAGTACAAATGTTAGAAGTCGCTTTTTCACGTTTGATGTGTTGCTCACGAGTTCCTAAAGCCATACGTAAAGCGCGGTTCCCGTTTGCATCAACAGAAACTCCAATGATACGACCTGGCATAGAACGTTTGTACTCGTCTTTAGTTGCAAAAAATGCTGCGTGAGGACCTCCGTAGCCCATTGGCACACCAAAACGTTGTGAAGTTCCAACTACAACCGCAGCTCCCATTTCTCCCGGAGAGGTTAAAGTCGCTAATGATAAAATATCAGCTGCAAAAGCTACTTTAATTTCGTTTTCTTTTGCTTTCGCAACAAAAGCGCTATAATCGTTTACCTGACCGTATTTTCCTGGGTATTGTAAAATAGCTCCGAAGAAGTCATTTGAAAAATCAAATGTTTCGTGGTTTCCAACAACTAATTCAATTCCGATTGGAGTTGAACGCGTTTGAAGTACAGATAAAGTTTGTGGTAAAATTTCTTCAGAAACGAAGAATTTATGTGTATTGTTTTTCTTTTGATCACGAGTACGAACGTCAAACAATAAAGCCATAGCTTCAGCCGCTGCAGTTCCTTCGTCAAGTAAAGATGCGTTAGCGATTTCCATTCCAGTTAATTCGATAACTGTAGTTTGGAAATTCAAAATAGCTTCTAAACGACCTTGAGCAATTTCTGCTTGGTAAGGTGTGTAAGCGGTGTACCATCCTGGATTTTCGAAGATATTTCTCTGAATTGGAGCAGGAACGATAGTTGGGTGATAACCCAAACCAATGTATGATTTGAATACTTTGTTTTTCTTTCCTAATTCCTGAATATGATTTGCAAATTCATATTCTGTCATTGCAGGATCTAAATTTAAAGGTGCTTTTAAACGAATATCGTCCGGAAGGGTTTCGTAAACAAGTCGCTCGATTGAGTCAACTCCAATAGTTTTCAGCATGTGCTGAAGATCAGTTTCTCTTGGACCAATGTGTCTTAAAGCAAAAGCATCTGTTTTCATGTAGCTATCTAAATTTTTTTAAATTAATGTGATCGTGTATCATTTTGATCTACGAATCACATTTAAAAGTAAATGTGTTGTTTTTTTGTGGCGCAAAATTAAGTATTATTAATAATTTAATAGGTATTTTTAACTTCATTTTTTATCAAATTTCTAACTAATGATATGATTTGTTAATAAATGATTAGATTTGAGATATGAAACTTCTAAAACAAATTTTCGATTTTTATTTAAACAGCAGTATTCACGTGGCTTTATCGTGTTACGCTTTGGTCCGAATTACATTTCATGTGTTTCATATTCAGTATGATGAGCCCATGGCGTTGTTTGTTTTTTTTGGAACAATTGTAGGATATAATTTCGTAAAATATGATGCGCTGGTTCGCGTCAAGAAAAATCCGATTGGAACACAGCTGAAAATTATTGCTGTTTTGAGTTTTATTTCGGTGATTTTAGTCGGTTATTATTTCTTCCATTTAAAAAGAATTACGCAACTTGTTTCCGTCGGAATTTTTGCAATAACTGCACTTTATACTTTGCCCTTTTTTCCCAATAGAAGAAATGCCAGAAACTGGGCAGGAGTAAAAATTTATATCGTAGCACTTTGTTGGGTTGGCGCAACTTTGGTTTTACCTTTAATAAATGCCGAATTACCTTCAACGATAGATTTCTTTATCAAATGCATTCAGCGTTTTATTCTGGTTTTTGTACTGATTTTAGTTTTTGAGATTTTAGATTTAGCCAATGATGATCCGCATTTGCAAACTGTTCCGCAGACAATCGGAGTGAAGAAGACCAAACTTTTAGGATTTTTGTTATTGATTCCGTTTTGGTTTTTGGAGGTTTTTATTTCGACATTCAACATTCATGACGCGATTATAAACTTGATTATGGTTGTAATGCTGATGTTGTTTATCTTTTTCGCCAATTCAAATCGTTCCAGATATTATACGTCTTTTTGGGTAGAAAGTGTTCCGATCTTTTGGTGGTTGATGATTGCTTTTTTTCGATAAATTAAATTGTTTGCTCCGAAACTTCTTTCAGAACTTTATTTCTTCCCAAAAGAAAATTGGTTAGATGCTTTTTCAAAAACAAGAGATCAAATAACCTTCCAAATATCCCAAACGGAGTTTCATATTGCAATTTGTCTTTCATGATTGTAATTCCATTTTTTTCTTCAAAAAAATGTTCATGTTTGAAAGATTTGAATTTGCCTTTTTCCATTTCGTCCACAAAATAATCATAAAGATTCATTGCGGTAATTCGACTTTTGTGAGTCAGATAAAAACCAAAATGTTTGCCGCGCCAAGTTACGGTTTCGTTTAAATTAATTAAACCAGAAGTTATTCCCGCGATTGCTTTTTCTTTTGATGGACTTGCAGATTGTTGATGAATATCGATGTTTCTTGAGGCATCGAAAACTGTTTTTATTGGAGCGTTTATTTTGGTGTTTAGGTATATTGTTGTCATGATTCAGATTATTTTAAGTCCCAGAGGGACGACATATTTATAGCAATAAAATGATTAGGTATCATTGTAGCCCCAGCGGGGTGATATATTTATTATTTTTAATTAAAAATATTTCACTCCTCTGGAGCTCAACGAAAGAACCTATGTTATATTCTATAAATATTTTGCCCCTACGGAGCCACAAAAAAGAACGACTAATTTCTATTAGATTTTTATCGAAGCAACTCTTCAAAAGCTTCATCCATATTCCCAAACCTAAATTGAAAGCCATTTTCCAAAAGTCTTTTTGGAATAACATTTCTACTTTTCAAAACCAATTCCGTTTCAGTTCGAATGAAAAAAGAACCAATTTCTAGAAGAAAAGTATTCAACGAAATTCCGAATGGAAAACCAACAGCTTTTCTAAGTTTTTGCATGAAATCTTTGTTTCGAATAGGTTCAGGAGAAACGACATTAATAACACCCATCATTTCTTTTTCAATAATAAAGTCAACAGCATTAGCAAAATCTTCTTCGTGAATCCAACTTACAAACTGATTGCCGTTTCCTTGTTTTCCTCCAAAACCAATTTTTGCTAAAGTCTTTAACGGAATTAAAGCACCGCCATTTTTACCTAAAACGATAGAAGTTCGTAAAGCGGTTTTTAAAGTTTTTGACGTTTCGGTTTTAAAGAATGCTTTTTCCCAAGACAAAGCGACATTTATAGAAAAGTCATTTCCAATTTCTCCATCGATTTCATCCATTTGTTTGTCTAAAGAAAAACGATAAATAGTTGCCGTAGATGAATTCAGCCAATGTTTCGGCGGATTTTGGCAATTTAAAACTGCTTTATTCAAGACTTTGGTACTGTCAATTCTAGACCATAAAATCTTCTTTTTGTTTTCTTTCGTGTAACGACAATCAACAGATTTTCCAGCAAGGTTTATTAAAACTGTCGCGTTTTCTAATTCCTTTTCCCAACCAGAAAATGTTTTGGCATTCCAGTTTACGTATTTAATTCCGTCAACTATTTGAGATTTTCCTCGAGTTAGAATCACGATTTCATCAAATTTATTTTTGAAATGATTTACTAAAACCTGTCCTAAAAATCCAGTTCCGGCTGCTATAATAAGTTTAGTCATGTTGTGAGGTTTTTTTGGGCCACGACCCGAGCGATAGCGAACAGGCGAAGCAATTACACGAATTAGCACTAATTTTTTGAAAATTAATTCGTGAAAATTGGTGCAATTCGTGGCAAACTTTTTAATTAATTTAAAATTAGAAACAGAGCAATAATTCTATAAAGAACCCAAGTGAAAGATAAATAAAAAGGAAGTTTTAAAAGTTTCACTCTTCTAAAATGTTCCAAAAACATAATCAAAACCGTAACTCCAAACCAGCCCAAAACTATCATTTGCGGAAGCAGAACAAACTGACTTAAGATTAAAATTGGCATTAGAATTAAACTTCCCATCAAAGAAACCGTCATTACATTTCCTGCATAATTAAGTATAGTTTGTTTGTTCAATTTGAAAAGAAATAAAGCTTGAAAAACAATTTGTCCAAAAGCTAAAATTAGTTCTCGTGTGATGGTACTTTTAGGAAAATTCAAAATCAAATTAGAATATCCGAATAAAACGAAAGTTGTTATAGCCAAAGCAAACCCAATAAACAGAAGGCGATATTTATAATTGAAATCGGGAATGCATTGCAATTTGTTTTCTTCTTTTATATTTCCCGGAATAATTACTTTTCGATTATAAGAAACAAAAGAATAAAGCTTTTTCAGAATGAAATGAATAGGCTTTGCATTTGCTATTTTTTCAATTAAAGGAAAAGAAAAACCAACCACTTTGATTAAACTATCAATTCCATAAGTTACGGTTTTGGTTTTATTGTCGACCAAAGCAATTTCGTTTGGAGCGCGTTTTAAATCCACAAAATTTTGCTCTTCTTCAGATAACTGGCAATAAGATTTTCTTCCGTTTTGATCTAACATACCGCTTTTTACAAATCCAGTAGTATATAAACTGCAAAGCGGACAATCTTCATCATAAAGCAAAGTTTGGTTTTCGAGCGTTTTCATAATTTTAGGTTTTAAGGTTGATGTTTTCAACACATAGAAACATAGCTTTTAGAAGGTAGAAAAAAGGCGTTTCACTAATTTTAATTCACATAGTTTATCTATGTGTGGAAACTAGTTTCTTTTGTGCTCTTTTTGAGATAAAAATCTATGTTTCTATGTGTTAAATATTATTTAAATTCAATCTAATGAGTTAAGCGTATAATTCTTCTTCAACTGGAATTTGTTGAAGTTTTCTTTTATTTTTCACTGTAATTTTTGATCCTTTTGCTAAGAATACAGAAGCTGGTTTTTGAGTTTGAAGAAATTCAAAATCGCTACCGTAAGTTTTTCTGAAATCAATATCAATTCGATGATTTAAAACTTCAAATTGTTCCCATCTCGGATGTGTAACTTCATATTCAAAAGTTGTTTTTTTGTTGATTTTGGTATATCCAAAATAATGTTCGGTAATAAATTCAGCTTCTGAACCAACTTCGATTTCGCTTAAATCTTTTTTAGTTTCGATTTCAATTGTATTCCATTTTTTGTCATTTTTCCATTGATAAATAAATGTATTAGTGTTTTTATTCTCAATGATTTCATGTTTCATTTTTTGAGTTTCATAATGTTCTTGATACAAAGTATTGGCAATAAAAGTGATTGCTTTTTTCGGAACAATTTCTTTAATGAAAACAACGCCACGTTTCCATTCTCCGTTTTCAAAACGTTTGACATAAAATCTCAAATTCACTTCTTCAAAATTGATATGAAACGGAACTTTCAATCCTAAAACTTTCGTGTTTTCAAACATAAATCCAACCAAGCTTACATAACATTTGTCATTCCAAATATCAATTTCAGTTCCAGTGGGAACATATTTTTTTAAAACCTCAGGGTCAATTTCATAATTGAATAAGACTAAATTTTTCCATTCTGCTTCTAGAAATGAATCTGAATTAAGGTTTGCAGTAACGAAATAAAAATATGTTGCAATTGACATTGGAAATAGAAAAAGAAAAATGAAATTTCCTAAATCATTTCCAAATTTTAAATTGAATACAATAAATACAAACGCTGCTAATACTAAAATCCAATAGTTGCTAACTTTATTTAAATCGGATTGATTAAGCTTTTCTCTTTTTATAAATAAAATAATCCCGATTAAAATTTGCACAATTCCCAATGCTATTTGAAATAACATTCCAGGATATACGAATAAAAGATAAAGCCCGAGAGTGGTAAA
The DNA here is from genome assembly GCF_042436695.1 of Flavobacterium sp. HJSW_4. NCBI lineage: Bacteria > Pseudomonadati > Bacteroidota > Flavobacteriia > Flavobacteriales > Flavobacteriaceae > Flavobacterium > Flavobacterium sp. HJSW_4. Next base: position 3,744 of record NZ_JBHNPP010000036.1, on the reverse strand, counting down.
ATAAAAGACTTTATTGATTTTGTGAAGTATTGTAAATAATGTCATTGTATTTTTTCGTATTTAATATTCTAAAAAAATAAATTGCCGTAATATTTGGAATTAGTGATACAAAAGGATTTGTAAAAAATCATTCCACATTAAAAACAAATAGCAAAGCAAAAGGGTTTATTTGTTTTAGTATTATCATAGTTATTGATTGTTTTAAACTTTCAGAAAATATTGAAAGTTTTAATTAAAATTTTTTATTTCATCATTTTTAAAAACAACTTTCCAAGCCAGTTATCATTAAATTCAGTCATTTTATCTAACATATTATCAGCTTTTAAAACGAAATCGTACAACTTAGAAGTTTGATCTACAAAGTGTTTTTCTTCTGCAGATTCAGTAGCTTCAATTGTAGAAACTTCTTTTAAGATTTTAAGAGCAGGTTTGATTTCTCTTTTACTTCTTTCTCTCGAAATTTTAACAGCCAACTCGTCCAAATCTTTTTCTGCTGTAAAGAATTCTTTTCTTTCGCCAGCTTTAAATTCTTTGTAAACAATTCCCCAATCCATTAAAGCTCTTAGGTTCATACTTGCATTTCCGCGAGAGATTTGCAATTCTTCCATAATGTCTTCCATAGAAACAGCTTCGTTAGAAACCATTAATAAAGCATGAATCTGTGCCATCGTTTTATTAATGCCCCATTGAGAACCTAATGCTCCCCATGTTTGAACGAATTTATTTTTTGCTTCTTTGAATTCCATGGATCAAATGTAAACAAAAGTTTTTAAACTTTCAAAAATAATTGAAAGATAATTTAAAAAGAAGAATATTCTTTAAATCAGGTATTTGTACTCATTTCTTTTTCTTACAATATCCTTTACTTTGTTCCTGTAAGAAAAAGCCTCAATTCTCATTCCCCATTTAAGCCTACTATTCGAATCTGCACTTTAGATTTGAGAAAATGAACCTATAGCACTTATCTGAAATGAATTCTGAGATATTTTTTTGCAAAAAACGTGGAGCAGAACCCACTAAAAAAAACGAGGCGGACCCGAAAAGCCTTATGAGTAGGAAACCAAAAACAACAAGTTATGTCAGAATTATTAGCAGGTGCTTATTTAGCAAAAGGCACAATCGGAAATGTAGGAACACCAGGCGCTCCAATCGCAGCATTTAGTTTAGTTGTTGTTCCATCGCAACATTCAGTTTCAGGAACAGTAGTAATTACACAAGCTGTTCAAGGAGCAGATAGCCACATTGTGGTTCAAGTAAAAGGAAAAATATTTTCTACTGGACTTGGTCAATTTACACAGGTAGTGAGTTTACAAGGACAATATGTTCAATCTGTTGCGCCTCCAGGAATTGGTTCTTTCTTAGCAGAATTTAATGCTAATTTAGCAATTAACAATGCTTGGGATGGTCAAGGTGGTTTCTCATATTGGAATCACGCTGTTGAAAATGTACCAGTAGCAGCTGCAAAAGAATTAAAGTCTGAGTTGGTATAAAAGGAATAACTCAGATTAATTAAATTTTCTGAGTTGACTATAATTTTGAGTTAAAAGGCCGTCATAACAGACGGCCTTTTACATTTAAAGATGTCTTTAAACTAATTATAAAGTTATGTTAATTCAACCCACGAAATTTTGATTAAATAATGATACGGCTATTTTTGTAAAAATCACTTTTTATGGAATTATACTACACTTTTTCGGTACTTATTGTACTGGCTTCTTTCTTCGCCTATTTGAATTTAAGATTTTTAAAACTTCCGGGAACTATCGGAATCATGATTATTGCTATGCTGGTTTCAGTAGGAATTCGCCTTTTGGGAGATTCTTATTTTCCTGCAACCACCAAACATTTTTTTGATTTAATTAAACAATTTGATTTCAACGAAATCTTGATGGGAGCCATGTTGAACTTCTTGTTGTTTGCGGGTGCATTGCACGTGAATATCTCAGATCTTAAAGAACAAAAGGTTCCAATTATGATTTATTCTACCATAAGTGTCGTATTATCAGCCTTAATTATTTCAATGCTTCTTTTTTATATAGCACCACTTTTAGGAATAAAAATACCTTATATATTCTGTTTAGTTTTTGGAACTTTAATTTCTCCAACCGATCCGATTGTGGTTTTGGGGGTTTTGAAAGAAGCGAAAGTCCCAAAAAGAATAGAAACTAAAATTGTTGGTGAATCTTTGTTTAACGATGGAGTAGCGGTAGTAATGTTTGCTGTTGTTCTAAAAATGGCTACAGATCCAACATTTGACGCAACTTTTAGCTCAATTACTTGGTTGTTTATAAAAGAAGGAATCGGCGGACTTTTATTAGGGGCGGTTTTCGGATTTACAGCTTCAAGAGTCATGAAAAAAGTCGACGATTATAAAGTTTCGGTTTTAATCACACTTTCTATTGTAACAGGAGGGTTCTTAGTTGCTCAGGCGCTACATGTTTCTAGTCCGTTAGCGATGGTTGTTGCAGGATTGATTATTGGGAATTATGGTAAAAAAGTTGCCATGAGCGAAGTTACTAAAGATTACCTAGGGAAGTTTTGGGAACTTATTGACGAAATCTTAAATGCTGTTTTATTCTTATTCATTGGTTTCGAATTGTTATTGCTTCCAGATTTGAATAAACAATTACTGACAGGTTTTGTAGCTATTTTTATTGTACTGTTTTCAAGATTGACTTCTATCGTTTTACCGTGGAAATTCTTTGATATCTTTAAATTTTTCGGAATTAAATCGGCTTATAACAAAGGTTCTTTGATGGTTTTAGTTTGGGGAGGAATCCGAGGCGGAGTTTCTATTGCGCTTGTACTTTCTATGCCTGAAGGAGAATATAAAAACTTACTTTTAGAGGTAACTTATATTGTGGTTTTATTCTCAATTGTTGTGCAAGGATTGACTGTTGGAAAATTGGCAAAACGTGTTCTAGAAAAAGAGTAAAGAATATAGAGAAAAGAGCAAAGAAGAAAGATTTTTATTCTTTGCCTTTAGATATTAAACTGAAAACCCTGCAAGTTGCAGGGTTTTGTTTTTATCGCTTATCGTCTTTCGAATAATTTGATTCTCCATTAATATTAATTTCTCCTCCTAAAAATTTAGGCTCTCGATTTCTTAAAACATCAAAAAATGATTTACAAATCGAAAGAGATTCTCTAAAACGAACATAATTATAGCCTAAATATTCTCCTTGATTCGCAGAATAACCAGCAGATTTTATTCCCAATTTGTTTCCGATGTAAATCGCGCGGTTCAAATGATATTCTTGTGAAATTAAAGTGGCTTTTTTTATTTTGAAAATATGTTTTGCGCGATACATTGTTGAATAAGTATCAAAGCCAGCATAATCAATAAAAATCTTTGTAGTATCAACCCCGTGAGAATAGCAGTAATTTTTCATAACCGTCAATTCATCATATTCGTCGCGGCCATTATCTCCCGAAAGCAGAATTTTATTGATGCGTTTTGCTTTCCATAGCATAATTCCTGCATCAAGTCGATCTTTTAAATATTTGCTCGGCTGATTTCCGTTAATTCCAGCTCCAAAAATAATTCCGACATCATTCTTCGGAAATTTTTTAATAGAATAATGAATGTATTTTTTGGTTGAATTTTTAACGTAATAGTTTACAGAAACAATCGCAACCAATCCGATAATCGCAAGGTAAAGGGCTATTTTAAAATATTTTTTCAAAATGTATTTTTGTAAGATTAAGATTCAAAAAATGCTAAGATAGCTAGACAAAATCAAA
>NZ_JBHNPP010000035.1:0-37588 GCF_042436695.1 Flavobacterium sp. HJSW_4 | reverse complement strand
TCCAAAACCATCTGCTTTTTCGGGATGTTCACGACTTGCACGCATGATTTGTGTGGCGTGAACTCCAACTGCAGGACTTAACATTCCGTGATGGTAATCGATGTTTGAAAGTGTTTTACCAACATAACGCACGGTGTCCTTTTGGGCATTTACAGCCGTGCTAACCAAAAGAATTGTGACAGTTGTGATGATGTTGGTTTTTATGTTTTGGAAAGTAATCATTCTTTTATTTTTTTGTTTCACGCAGATTTTACAGATTAAAGCTGATTCTCGCTGATTTTTTATTCCTCTCGCAGATTTTGCAGATTGCGCAGATTTTATTTTTATCATCTTAAATATTAATCTGCTAAATCTGCCAGATCTGCGAGAGTATTATTTTACGCAGATTAATTAAAAATCTACTTAATCTGCTTTAATCAATTTAAATCTGCGTGAAATACTATTTTTTATCAATTAATCCTTTTAAAACTTCGCTTGAAATTGTTGTAATCGTTCCGTGTTTGTGTCCTTCCGGAAGACTTATTTTAGATGAAACATCTTCAAAATGTACAAAATCTGAAGTGCTTAAAGCTTTATAATTTTTTGAACCGTAATTGTCATAATACAACAACCAGTTTTTACCAACTTTTACCACTGTCGGACCTTCTGATAAATATTCCGTTAAAGGTTCTGAACTTTTCTCAAACGGACCTAAAGGCGATTTTCCAAAAGCTACTTTTATATTTCGCATTGGTCTTGTGTTGTCTTTTAAAACCAAAACATAATCTTTCTTTCCTTTTTTTACAATCACACAGTCAATTACACTGAAACCTGGATCGTAATATAATTTTGTATCCGAAAAAGTTTTAAAATCTTTAGTCGTTACATAATACATTCTGTGGTTGTTTTTCTCTTCTTCCACCCCTTTTGGAAATCGGAACGGAATTGTTGATGCCCAAATAATAATGTAATCCTTTTTTACATCATCATAAAAAATCTCTGGTGCCCAAACGTTTATTACTTCAGGCTCGTTTTTCATTACTGGAATATATTGTTGTTCTGACCAATGAATCAAATCTTTTGAACTTGCGTAACCAAAACCATTTCCGCCTTTCCAGTCGGTTGTCCAAACCATGTGGTACGTTCCGTCAGCTCCTTTTGTAATTGATGGATCGCGCATAATCTTACTAGCTCCGATTTCTGGTTTTAAGAATGAATCTTGCAATCCTTTCCAGTTGTAACCGTCTTCGCTGTACGCCAAATACAAACCCTCTGTTGCTGGTTCTCTAAACGATGTGAAAAGATATAGTTCTTTCTTTTTCTGCGCGTAAGATATCGCAAAAAGCGAAAAGGTTAATAGGATAAATATTTTTTTCATATTATGTTCCGTTTAAAACTTTGTCAAAGTTTCTAACTTTGACAAAGTTGACTCGACAATTTTGTTATTCTGTAATCGCTTTTTTATCTAAAGAAGCGCCTTTTTTAATTTTCGTTGTTACGTTGTTTAAAACATTGTTTTTCAAGAAAATATTTTTCGTTTCTTTTCCATCTGCTTCAATAAAAATATCGGTTGGATTAAATGGAAAATTATTATTAATCAACATATTAGAAACATTATCTAATTTGATAACTGGAATGCCTTTTATCGGTGTTGAAGATCCAACGTTGTCTAAAATAACATTTTTTGAATCTGAAATTTTGAATGAAGAACCCACTGTTGCGTTTACTTTTACATCGTGAAATTCAACATCTGTAGCCGTGTTTACTGTAAAACCTTCTTTTCCGTCGATGTTAATGTTTGAAAAAGTGATGTTTTGAATTGGCATTTCTGTAATTCCTAAAATTTGTCCTGCTTTATTCACGTTTGACGCTGTAATGTTGCTCATGTGAATATTTCTGAAAATCGGCGTTTTCTCTGTTACAGGCTCGACTTGAGTTCCTTTATCGTAAAAAAGGCTTAATACAAAAGCTTCTTCTTTGATGTTTTTCATTACGATATTATCTACGCGAATATCTTCTACAACACCGCCTCTTCCGCGAGCCGATTTGATACGAATTCCTCTGTCTGTTCCATCAAAAACACAGTTTGAAATCGTAATTTTTTTGATTCCGCCAGACATTTCACTTCCGATAACAACACCACCATGACCGCTTAACATCGTACAGTTTGTAATAGTTACATTTTCTGTCGCTTTTCCGTATTTACGTCCATCGCCGTCTCTTCCTGATTTGATAGTAATACAATCATCTCCAACACTAATATGGCAGTTTGAAATGTGAACATTGGTACAAGAAGAAGGGTTAATTCCATCCGTATTTGGCGAATGCGGATTAAAAATTGAAATTCCTGTAACCGTTACATTATCACAGAATTCTGGGTTTATCGTCCAGAAAGGCGAATTTTGGAAGGTAACGCCTTCAATCATAATGTTTTTGCAGTTGTAAGCCTGAAAAAAAGAAGGTCTGAAAAATTTCTTATCAACTGTTCTTTTGTAATATGGCTCGGTATAAAGACCTTTGTTTTGCTCTTCCCACATCGTCTGGTATTTTGTTGGAGGCAAAGGTTCTTTTGCAGTTTCGATTCTGTAAACTTCATTCCACCACGCTTTTCCTTGTCCGTCGATTACGCCTCTTCCTTTGATGGTGATGTTTTCTACATCTTTTGCGTAAAATAGTGGTTGGAAACTTTTCATTACGATTCCTTCGTAACGCATTTCCACATAAGGCAGAAAATCATCGAAGTTTTCCGAGAACTTCAAAAGCGCTCCAGAATCTAGGTGAATGGTGATGTTGCTTCTTAGTGTTAAAGCTCCGGTTAAGTATTCTCCTGCTGGGAAAAAGATCGTTCCTCCGCCGTTTTTAGATGCTTTTTCAATTGTTTTCTGAATGGCATCGGTGCATTTTTGGCCTTTGTTGTTTCCACCTTCGTTTAAGATGTTGTACCAGCCGTCGTTTGCGAATGCTGTTAAACTGGTGATGAAGCAGAGTATGAATAGTATGTTTTTGATTTTCATGGTTGTGTTGTTTTTTGGTTTCACGCAGATTTAAAAAGATTAAAGCAGATTAAACAGATTTTTTTATTTAATCTGCGCAGATCTGCTAAAATCAGCAAAATCTGCGTGAAATATTACTCTCATTTTTTGTCACCCTGAGCGAAGTCGAAGGCCGCATGCATTATCACGCATTGTGTCCAATCTTTGCGGTCCTTCGACTTCGCTCAGGAAGACAATACTAGACTTTTATTTTACTTTGACTTCAAAATCAAAACCCAGTCATTGCCATCTTCTTTTTTGCCTTCTGGCTGAAAATTTTGAGTTCCTTTGTTATCAAAAATTCCGATTTTGGTTTTCTTACCATTTCTTGGATTGTACCAAGTTGCTTCGAATTTATCACCAGCAATTTTTCCTAGCTTTACTTCTATAATTCTTCCATTGTATGTGTAAAATAAAGCATATTTTTCTCCTTTTATGGCTGGAATATAATCGTATTTTTCTCCTTGATTAACGACTAAAGAAACATCTGAAGTTCCTTCTAAAAATGGAAATTCTTCCATTAATTTCTTGATGTAAACCATTTGTTTCGCTCCAGGCGCATTGATCGCTGACGTCCATAATTCTTTATTTCCGTAAGCAGGTTTGTCGCCTTTTCTAAACATTTGCATTACAGCGTTGTGTCCGTATGTGTAACCTGCTCCACCCGATAAAACTGACCAATATCCGTAACGACGTACATCGCTTGCTGTCCATTTTGGCTGTAAAGTATCGTGCAAACCGTGTGGAATTGCTTCGTAAGAAGGTTCTCCGTCAAGTGTAGGTTTTGTTGGTTTTAATTCGAAATCTCTTAAAACAAATTTGTAATTGTCTTCTTTGAAATTCGTTTTTATAGAATCCTGATCGTATCTTCTATGTCCTGATTGGAACATATTGAAATCCAACCATTTTTCGTTGTGGAAGTTCTCTGAAGAATCAGTTCTTCCAAATGGGTGAAAAGTCACTAACTGATTTGGATTATTGGTTTTTAAAGTATTTCCGATGGCGTTCCAGATATCTTGGAATTCGTTTCCGTGTGTGTCTCCACCGTTTAACCAAATTACGTTGGTTCTGCTTTTATATCTACTAGCCAAGAACTGAGCGTATTCTGTTGCTTGTTCTTTGCTTACTTTATTTCCTTTTGAAACATTCGTTCCCCAAACTGGAACCATTGCAAGGTAAATTCCGTTTTTCTGAGCTACGTCTAAAGTATAATCTACGTGATCCCAGTAATCGTATTGTTTTGGATCTTTGAAATCATTTCCAGCCGTAATCAACGGTTTTGAAACGTCTTCGTTTATTAAAGCTGCATCGCCATAAACGTTAACAGCATTGATGTTATGCAAAACCATCACCTGAACAACATTGAATCCTTTGTCTTTTCTGTCTTTAAAGTATTTCTCAATTCCTGGTCTATCCAATTTTCCGAATGCCAGCCAACCTGTGTCGCCCAACCAGAAAAATGGTTTTTCGTTTTCAGTAACAAAATAATGCTGATTTTTAGACACTTTGATTTCAGGCAGTGATGCTTTTGTTTTAGCAGATTGCGAAAATCCGCTTTGTGCTGTAAACATAAAGCTTATACTAAGAGCGTATAAAGATTTTATTTTCAGATTCATTTTGGGTTGTTTTTGAATTTATGTTTTTTGGTGGTTAATAGCCACGAATTACACTAATTTCTCGAATTTTTCTTTGCTTTGTCTTAATTTATTTCACGCAGATTCTGCTGATTTTGGCAGATTTATGCAGATTAAATTTTAAAAATCTGTTCAATCTGCTTTAATCTTTTTAAATCTGCGTGAAATTTTTTTACTCTCGCAGATTTGACAAATTAAGCAGATTTATTTAAAAAATAATTCGTGAATTCGTGGCAAACCTTACTTTTATTTTCTTACTACAAAAAGCACTTTTTCTTTTATTTCGGCTTGTGGAATGGTTACTTGTTTTCCTCCACTGATGTTTGCTTTTTTGGTTGTATTTCCTGTTGAAGCATTGATTGCGAATACTTCAAATGTTCCTTTTTCGTTTGATAAATCAATCGTGATGTCTTGATCGTTTTTCAGATAGAAAAGATAGCTTTTTCCTTTGTTTTCTAATTTCCAAAGATTGTCTGAGAATGTATTTCCGTCCACTAATTTCATTTCGCTTAAAGCGGAATAAAACTGAGGTAATTCGATTTTTGGAATATTTGGCATTGAAGCTCCCGCCATCAAAGCTGGCCATCCGAAACGAGAAGATCCATCTGTTGAATATAAAATCACCTTTTCAGGATATTTTTCTCTGTATTCTCTAACGGCACGATACACTTGATTGTCCGTTTCTTTTCCTGTTTTTAGTTTTCTGGCATGCTGTCTTGGTGCCAAATTAACGCCTCCTTGCGGAGCATAAGCCGAACCGTCTTCTTTGTAATACCAATAACGAATGTCGATTACATCAACAGTTTTGACTCTTTTCGCATCATTCAAAATCGCATCCTGAACGTCTTTGGTTGCACTTAAACCAATTAAGCCTTTTTTACCAGTTTCGTCTTTCCATTTTTGAGCTTCATCTAACCAGAATTCCATAAAGTGAAGCGGACCAGTATATTCGGCACTTGTTAACTGAATTACGTTGCTATTATCTTGAAAATTTTCAAAAGATTTTCTAATGAAACCTTGATGTAATTTTCTTCTTTCGGCATTCGTAATATCATAAAACTGTTCCGCCATAAAAATACGTTTGTCTCCTGCGTAAGGCGGTGGCTCAGGAAATCCTGAATTATTAATGTTATTTGCTGAACGCCAAGGTGAACTTGCCCAGTGCGCTCCCGCTTCTAAAATATTGTGCTGAAAATATTGCTGATTGATTAACATTTGTCCATTTGGTTCTGCAAGCGTTGCAAACTGCGCTAAACGACTCCAGTACCAATCGTTGAATTTCGTTAAATCGTATTTGCTCAAATGATCCCAAGCAAAATCTTTTCCGCTTCTCGCGAAAGGCTGTTCGTAGAACGGAGGCCAAGTATCATCATCAATTCTGCGTACGCGTTCGTGATCGTCCATTCTGCGGTCGTACCACAAACCGTAATTGTGTTCTAAAGCGATAATATTATTTGAAGTTAAATAATCAACTGTTTCCTGAACTCTGTCTGTTAATCCATTTCCTGTTCTTCCTGGCACAAAACGAGTTACGTGAGGTAATGATTTGTTTACGAAATCATCTGTAAGATCACCTCTCCACCAAGCAACATTCATTTGTTTTCCAGCAATAACTTTTCCGTTAAAAGTTAACCAGCCATTTTCTGTGATTACTTTTGACTTATTCTCGGCTTTATTTGAAGCAACATTCTTTAAATCGTTTGCATTTTTTAAACCAGAATTATTGATATTAATTGGGTTTTGTTTTGAAACTTCAGCAATCCATTCTTGTAAACTTTGTTTGGTTGTAACTGAAGCTTTAGTCAATTCTTGCGCCACTTCGATTGTCGGACTTGAAGAGGGTTCTGATCCTAAATCATAAATAAAAGCAGGCGTTGGAAGTTTTCCTAATCTGTTTTCTAATTGCGTGTAGAACAAACTTCTCGGGCTAATATGTCCGTTTACGTCTTTCCAATGTCCGTTTCCTCCAAATTGTCCCCAAACTCCAAATGCCCAGTTTTGAGCGGTTGGCGGACTATAACATTCTACTTTTGAAGCTGAAGATTCCCAGATTACAGAATTTGCTGCTGTCCATCCTGCTCCTCTTCCGTCTTGTTCTCTATTATTGTAGCTTAATGCTTGTCCGTCGATATTAGCGATGTCGAATAAAACTCCTGTTGCCCAGCTTCCGATCGCTCCGCTGTTATTAAATGGAAGATGCGATTCACATTGAACAAATGCATTTGGACCTGTTGTTCCAAATCCTCCGACAGCGAAATCATGATATCCAAATTCTGAATAACAACGTTGGAAAAGCGTTTGTTGGCCTTCTGTATAAAATGTATGTCTTCTGAATGAAGCGATTTCAGAAACAGGTTCTGTCGCAATACAATCTTCAACTGTAACTTGTTGACTTGTTTTTAAAATCGTAACAGCTCCACCTGCAAAATGCTTGAAATTAACTTGTTTTACCCAAGCATTTCTAATGTTTTCAATACTAATTGCCTGCCATCTGTGCTCTTCATCTTTTGCATTTGAAGCATTAAAAGTTGATTTAATCAAGATGTTTTCAACTCCTGCATTTTCAACTCTTCCTGGCCATGAATAAACCGTAACTTTTGAAACGCCGAAAACATCATCTAAAGACATTGTAATTGGGGCATTCAATACAACTTCATTTCCGTTGATTTTGGTTACGACTCTATTCCAAGTCATATCCCAAGCGCCTTTTTTCCATCCAATCCAAGAAGTTTCTCCGCCGAAATCCTGCATATTTACTTCTTTAATGAAATTGTCTGTCAAAGGTTTGCTGATTTCAATTTCGTCTGAAACTTTTAATTTTGAAGCATTTTTTAATTGGATTTTCTGAGTTCCAAGCGGTGTATAAGCGTTATTGAATTCGAAAGAATCTTTATACACTTTATCGTTTACACCTAAAATTCGAATTAAAGCTTCTCTTTCTAAACCTGTTCCTAAAAGTACAGTTCCGTTTTCGCTGTTTCCGCTACCTCTTAAAACAACACCACTTTTTCTGATGTATAATGTTCCGCTTACTTTGAAAATTCCTTTATCTAAAAGAACAGCTCCACGAAAACCTGATTTATCAGGTTTTAAAGCACTTACATAATCGATTGCATTTTGAATTTTCTGCGTTGCATCTTCTTCTTGTTTGGAAACAAAAATCTTATTTTCCAGATTCGGAATTGCTACTTCAGAATTTCTGTATCCTGCGAAAGAAAAGTCAGGAATCTGGTTTCCTTGATTGTCTGCTGTAAAAGAAAGTTTTCCTTCTTTGGTTTTTACAATGTCTGGGAAAGTGTTTTGGGCTGTGATGTCTGCATTAAATGACAGAGCAAAACACATTACGAATAATGTGTTTTTGAAAGAAGTAATATTTTTTAACTGGGTAAAATTCACCTTATTATTTTTTAGAGTTTAAATTAAACCATATAAGCAATATAAGCTCATATAATCTAGGTTTCTCATTTACATTCTAAATTTCCTCAATCTTGTCATTTCGAGTGTGATTTGCTTCGCCTATTCGCTATCGCTTGGGTCTCGTTCCTCGGAATGAATTATATGGATATACTTTGTGTTATTAAACCTGACAGGTTTTTAAAACCTGTCAGGTTTGCATTGAAAATATTTTTATATAACTAAATCACTATTGTAATAATGACTTCAATTTAGCTAACGTATCTGTGTTATTTTCGATTTTTGTCCAATCTGTTTTACTCGTTGGATCGATTCCGTTGAAATACTTTTCGATGTTAGTATAACCGTCTCCGTTTGAATCTTTATTGGCATCAGAAGCATCGTTTGGATTTAAACCATATTTCTTCTCCCAAGCATCTGGAATTCCGTCATTATCAGAATCTTTATAGGCTTTTCCTTTGTAAGTTGGATAACCGCCAACTTGATCTGGATGCGTTATAATTCCTTTTTTATAAGAATCCGCAGGCAATCTTCTTTTAATGAAATCTTTTCCAATATTGTTTTCTAAACCGTCTTTAACTTCGATTTTTCCTGTGCGAACTTGTTTCAAAATTCTTTCGTCAACTGCATCTCTTTTCGGAATTGTAGCTCCAACATTCGTCAAAACATATTCATAAGCTTCTTCTGCACCCATAATTTTGAATTGAGGCATTGAGAAAGGTTTTGGCTGTTTGATTGCTGCTAAAAATTCTTTTGTTTCTGCTTCTGGAAGATTTTCCAATTGCACTCCACCATTCCAGTTATCTGCTGTAACTTCAGGAGAACCTACAATGAAATTCCCTGAAACATAAGCTCTTCCATATTGTTTTGGTTCAATATATCCAGATTCTGGTTTTACAATTCTATGAGAAATTGGTTCGCCTGCTGGTGTTATTGGACCTGGTTTAAAATAATTATTGATGATGTTCAACATCGAACGATAATCACCGCCATCTAAGGTACGATTCCACCAATTAAATACTACGTTATTCACAAAATTAAAGTCGCCATACATTCCGATAGAAGCATTTCTAGAAATGTTGTCGGCCCATAAGTTACGCATAAAAGTACTATTTAATCCGCCAATTGTACTTCCAAATGCGTGATTATAAGTATCTAAACCTTCTGATGAAATGGTGTTTTGAATGGTAATATTACAAGCTGGCAATTTCTCCAATTTCGATTTTGCATTAGCTGCAAATTGATGTCTGTATAAAGAAATATTCTCGTCTAATCCCCAGCTTACAGAGCAGTGATCTACAATGATATTTCCCATCGGATTTCCTCCAAGAGCATCATCTCTTCTCGTAACTTCAGTTGCACCACGTCTGAAACGCATGTGTCTGATAATAACGTCGTGTGTGTCAATTTCTAGAGTTTCTCCAGCAATACAAATTCCGTCTCCGGGAGCTGTTTGTCCAGCAATTGTTACGTAAGGCGCACGCATGCTGATTCTCTTTTTTAAGCGAATAATTCCCGAAACATTAAAAACGATTGTTCTCGCTCCAACAGCTTCGCAGGCTTCACGAAAAGTTCCTTTTCCGCTATCTTCTAAACTCGTAACCACAAATATTTTTCCGCCACGACCGCCTTGTGTGTATGCTCCACCGCCTTCTGCACCTGGAAATGCAGGAATATCTGCAAAAACGAAATCTTTTGGATAAGAAGCCCAAGGCAAATATGGCTTTCCTTGTTTTGCTTCTTCTTTAATAATGTGAAGATTAGCATTCCAGATTTCGCTCAATCTTGTTTCTTCGTTAGCTAAAATAGCGTCTGCTTTTGCTTGAACATCTTTTGGAATTACAGGATATTGGGCGTAAGCCGATGAAACTAGAGAACAAAATGAAAATGCCATCAATGTTCTCTTTAAAGTACGGTTTGGAAAAATATTTTGCATGAATTGTGGTCGTGTAGTTAATAGTTGTAGTGTAAGTTTTAAGAGATTATTCTTTTGAAGTAGAATCTTTTACTTTGTTTTTCTCTCTTTGTTCAACACGTTCGTGCCAATCTTTACTTTCTTTGTTCAGATCGTAACCTTGTTTTGATAAATAGTTATTAATTCTTCCTTTGTATTTACCAAACCAGCCGTGTTTTTCTTTAGAAGAACCACCATCCATTGCATGTTCTCTCGCTTCTACTAAAGCATTATAAATGTATTCTTTTTGTTCTGCCGTTAAGTTTGGAAGCATATCGTTGTAACCTGCAACCGTAATTGGAAGCACGCCATACGTCATTCCGTCTTTAACTTCAGTAATTTTGTCTTCTGATAATTCTTTACCTAATTTTTTAAGGTAAGATTTATGCAATTTTGCAATTGACTCATCTGCTTTTGCTTTCAGTTTATCAATTTTCTCGTTTTGTTTTTCTTTAGCTAAAGAAGTATCTTCTTTTACTTTTTTGATTTCAGCGTCTCTTCCGTCTTGGATTTCCGTTAAATCTCTGAATTGTTGTGCTATTATATTTGAAACTGCTTTTTCTTTTGCTTCGTTTTTCAAATCTAATTTTATAACAATTTTAGCGGCTCTTTCGTTTGTAACTTTGATATATTCAGGATCTAAATGTTGTTGTGCATTTAAAGTTGAAAATGCGAAAACCAACGATAATAAGCCTGCGTTTATTTTATTTAGTATCATGATTTTATTTTTAAGTATTTGAAAACATTCTTGTTGATTCAAAGCAAGAATGTTTTCAAAAATTGTTCCTATTTTAAATCTAATAAAGGTCTAACTAAAGTTTCTTTGTTATTAGCCAAATCTTTCCAGTTTACTTTTATTGCAGGATTCACACCGTTGATGTAATCTTCAATATTTGAGTAACCGTCTCCGTTTAAATCTCCTTGAGCATCAGATGGATCATTCGGATTTAAACCATATTTTTTCTCCCAAGCATCTGGCATACCGTCTTTGTCTGTATCTACATAAGGTTTTCCTTTGTATTCTGGATATCCTCCAACTTGAGAAATATCTGTGATAATTCCTTTTTTATAAGAATCCATCGGAAGACGTCTGTGTTCGAATTGATAAAATTCTTTTTTCTCTAATCCTTTAGCATATTCTGGAACTCCTGTTTTTACAGTTCTTACGATTCTTTCGTCAACTTTATCTCTAATTGGCAATGTTGCTCCAACGTTTTTAAGTACAAATTCATAAGATTCTTCAGCAGTCATGAATTTATTGAACCAAGGCATTGGGAAAGGTTTGTCTGATTTCATTTTTGCGAAATAGTCTTTTGCTTCTTCGTAAGGCATCAACTCCCCTTTTTTGTTTTCGATTTGAATACCACCGTCCCAGTTATCTTTAGTCACTTTTTCGTTTCCGTTAACTACGTTTCCGTTTACGAAAGCTCTACCAAAAACCATATAAGGCAATTTGCTTCTTCCAGATTCTGGTTTTAAGATTCTATAGCTAATTGGCTGAGTTAAATCGGTTACAGGACCTGGTTTATAGAAGTTATTGATGATGTTGTAATTAGCCGTATAATCTCCACCATCTGTAGATCTATTATACCAGTTGAAAACTACGTTGTTTACAAAGTTGAAGATTCCGTTCCAACCGATAGAAGGGTTTCTTCCTGCATTGTTTGCCCACATATTTCTCATAAAAGAACAGTTTTCTCCACCTAAAGTACTTCCGAAAGCGTGGTTGTAAGTATCTAAAGCTTCTCCGAATAAACTGTTTTGGATTGTAATGTTTACGGTTCCAACTTTAATGTCTGGATATCCAGGACCTGGGTTGTACATGTGTCTATAAATTGACATATTCTCGTCTAATCCCCAAGTTGCAGATACGTGATCGATCATGATATTTCCAACAGGATTTCCTCCGATAGCATCATCACGGCGACCAACAAAAGTTTCTCCACGACGGAAACGTACGTGTCTGATAATTACATCATGCGTATCAATCCAAGTAGATTCTCCAGCGATACAAATTCCATCTCCAGGAGCAGTTTGCCCTGCAATTGTAATGTAAGGTGCACGAATAATTAAAGGACTTTTCAATCTAATAATTCCGGCAACATTAAATACCACTATTCTCGCTCCACCTTGTTCGCAAGCTTCACGTAAAGTTCCTGGACCACGGTCTTCTAAACTTGTTACTGTGTAAACTTTTCCACCACGTCCTCCAAAAGTGTACATTCCTCCACCTTCAGCACCTGGGAAAGCTGGAATTTCAGCCTGAGGTAAATCTGTTGGTCTTGATGCCCACGGAATGTATGGTTTTCCATGTTTTGCTTCTTCTTCAATAACAACTAAAGCTTTTGTCCAAGCTTCATCAGAAAGTCTTTGAGCTTCTTCTTTAATTGCTTTTTCTTGTGCCTGAACTTCCGGACTTATTTTAGGATACTGAGCAAAACATTTTGCACTTCCTAAAAAAAGCAGAGATGATGCGATAAATAATGCGGAATTTTTCATGTTAATTTTAACTTTTGGTAATTCTTTTTAAACAAATCACCTGTATTTTTTTGACAAATACAGGTGAAAAGCTTTGTATATTAATCTGTTTCTTATATTAAAATCTATTCTTGATAAATGTACGTTCCAGCTGCACCATTACCATCTTTCCATCCAACAGTTTGTGTCAACCAAGGATTGTTAACCAAAGCACTTTGATTAAGTCCGTTTACATAATAATTTGGTCTCCATAAAATAGGAGTAGCTACATTTCCAACAGCATCCATTGGTGTTGGAGGAGAACGTAATTCAAAGTTATTAGTATAGAAAGTTGCTAAAGCCGTAATTTGAGCTTGGAAGTTTGCTGCATCTGGATCAACAGAAATAGAAGCACGAGCAGATGCCAAAGGATCTGTACCAGCTGCACTAGTTCCGTTTTTGTAGTGTAAATAATTTCCAATACGTTGCGTGCCGTTTAATTGAGGAATTCCAAGTTTAGCATTTGTCTGATCATTAAGAGAAGCTTCGTCACTGTAAAGCATCCATCTTTGAACATCCCAAAAACGTTTTCCTTCATAAGCTAACTCTACTCTACGCTCGTATAAACAAGCTTCAAGAGCTGCATATTTATCTCCTAATGTTCCGATTCCGTAATTGTCAGTTGCAGGAATTCCTACACGTTTACGAATTCTTCCTAAATAATTAATTGTGTTACCAATATCTCCTTTAGCAGCATAACATTCTGCAATATTCAACAATAACTCAGCAAAACGATAATCTATAATATCTGTTCCAGAAACTTGAAAGTTTGAAGAATTACTTACTGTTGGACTTGACATTTTACGAATAAAAGCTGGGCTAGACACATCATTACCCATACTGAAAGCTACACCTGTAGTTGCGTTTGTTGACCAACGGTATGCCCACACAGTAGGTGCTGCAGTTGAAGGCAAACTATTGTTATAAGGCCAGTAACTACCTGAGAAACCAAATGTTCTGTAAAAACGCGGGTCACGATCTTTAAAGAATAAGAATGGATCATAACTATTAGCTGCAGTTGGTCGTTTTCCATTAGCCATAGGAAATAAATCAATCATACCTTTTGGAGCTTTAACTCCACCGCTTCCTTGTCCTCCTTGGCTTGCCAAACGCATTGATCTTTCCCAAGAACTATTAGATTGTAAAGAAGGAGCAACTGTAGTGCTGCTTGCTAACAATTTAACTGTAATCGCTTCTGAGATAAATGCATTATCATTAATATAAAACATTCTTTCCCAATCTTTTGCTGTAGTTCCGAATAAACCATGTCCTTGCGAAGTTAATTCTGTTTCTGCTGCTAATCCAGCTGCTAAAGCCGCATCCCAACGATCTGTTGCTGAATCCCAATTTTTGTTAAATAACGGACTCGCATACGTCAATAATACACGTGATTTTTGAGCTAGCGCTGCACCTTTAGTATAACGGCCATAATCACTTGCTGGCCATTTAGAAGGCAATAAACCTGCCGCTAAGTCAAGATCGGCAATAATTTGATTCACTACTTCAGTTACTGTAGCTCTTGGTATTTTTATTGATGGATCATCTTTAGCAGGAGTTTGAACAACTGTTACGATTGGAACACCTCCATAAGTACGCATTAAATCAAAATATTGGATCGCACGTAAATAATACATTTGTCCTTTGATTTGATCACGAAATGTTTGGTTCAAAGTAGCTCCATCTACGTCAATTCTTTCCAACATAACATTAATATCTCTAATTCTGTTATAAGGATCGTTGCTAGGGTTTTCAACCAATGTTTTTCCGAAATACCCTGATCCGTCCGCTGCATTTTCCAAAGTAATATTTGGATTAATCATAGCAGAAATACCTCCTATTTCTTCTGTATAAGAAGTCTGCGTTGTTGTAAAAGATCCAACAAGCATTGCAGTTGGTGTTTTATAGGCATCAAAGAAATCATAGTATAAATTATTTACATACCAATTCACACGTTCTTCGCTTTTAAAGAACTCTGCATCATAATACTTATATTGTGTTTTTTCTTCCAAAAAGTCATCACTGCATGAAACTCCTAATACCATTAAAAGTATCATTGCTATATATCTACAAAATTTTGCTTTCATAATTGTTTTTTAATTAAATATTAGAATGATACATTCAAATTAATTGACCAAGTTCTAAGAGTTGGATATCTAGCAGCCGAATCATCATACATATTTCTATAATGATCTGGATAAGGATTATACAAGTCCCAAAGGTTATTACCAGTTACTCCTAATGTCGCTTTTTGAATATTTAATTGTTTCATTGCTTCTCTTGGAAGTTCAAATCCTACAGTCAAATTTCTAACTACACATCTAAATGTATCCAATTGCCAGAAATCAGATGGAAGAAAGACATACTCCTGTTGTCCCATATTAGGATATTTACCGTTAGGATTATCAGTAGCATCATACATATCTGTCCAGAAAGATTCGTGAGCCCAGTCGTTGTGAGCAGATGCAGTACCTTGTTTTACTAAATCGATAGCTCTATAACCTCCCCAAGAAGTTTGAATCTGCGTTTTGAAATAAACCGTTTTATATTTGAATCCTAAGTTAGTTGTAAAACCATAAACTCTACTATTGTTTGCCAACTTAACATAATCTTCGTTTTTCATAATTCTACCATCAGCACCTGCTTGAGTACCTTCTGAAGCATTATAAACTCCTCCTGTATCTTCGTAAGCCAACATACCTTTACGCATAGAAGTTACGTTATTGATACCCATATAAGTTGGAACACCTCCTACAGCCGTAGCTCTTTCAGTCAAATAATTCCAATAATTCGTTACATCTTGGTCTGTTCTTAAGATACCGTCTCCTGTTGAAGTTCCCTTCCAAGTTTTGAATCCATAAGTTGGAAAATACGTAGAAGAACCAACTTCTGTAATATTAGTATTTGCATCTGTTCTTGCAAGATCAGGGTATTTTTTAACTTCATTATTTGAAAATCCGAAGTTCACTCCAACATTATAGCTAAAATTATCTTTTATTTTATCATTCCAGTTTACACTAAACTCAGAACCCCAAGCATCAACTGCTGCATAGTTCACCTCTGCAAAACCACCTCCTACTGTAATTGGAGTACCAGCTTCACCAGCCAATCCAATCAACATATCTGTAGATTTATCGTAGTAGAAATCAGCTGAAACTGCTAATCTGTTTTTTAGGAAAGATATATCAATACCAAAGTTGTTTTTGATAGTAGTATCCCAATGTACATTTTCATTTGGAGTCGGACGTGGCGTAATTCCACCGCCTAAAATACCTCCATTTCCACCAAATTGAACTCCTTTGTCTGGTACAGGCTCATAATATTGTAACCATCTCCAGTAATCAATATTATCTTTACCAGTTTTACCAATTGAGTAACGTAATTTCAAATTATTGATCCAAGAAACATTTTCTGTAAACCAATCTTCTCTAGACACTACCCAACCTAACTGTGCACCTGGGAAGAATCCCCAGTAATTTTGCGGAGCAAATTTGGTAGAAGCATCACTTCTAAAAATAAACTCAACAAGATACTTATCTTTAAAGTTATAGTTTACACGACCTAAATAAGACTGCGTTCCTGACTCTACTTTTTCAGCTAATGAGTTCGTACTAATTGGCCCAGCAGTTGTACTATTTCCTAAATAATCTTTTGAAGTTCCTTCGTAAGCCAAACGAACTCTTTTATTCCATGCTTCAGATTGCTCATAACCAAACATTGCTGATACATTGTGATTTCCAAAAGTTCTAGCATATGTTGCAAAGAAGTTAGCTTGAACCAATTTATCCATGTCTGTAGTATAATAAACTCTAGCACCACGGTTATTTGTTTCAATAGCGTAAATCGAATTAGGGTTTTCTAAGTGATTATCTGCTAAATGATGATTTGTTATTCTAGCTAAATCGTAAGGCAATTGGTATTGCTCTGTGTAATTACTAGCTTGGTTTCTTGCAAAACTTCCTTTTACGCTTAAACCTTTTATAAATGGCAATTTATATTCTAAAGACAAATTCACATTATACGAAAACTGCTCTTCTATTTGTTTTCCAGCATCCAAACCTGCAAAATAATTCCATCCTGCAATAGTCGTATTAGCATTTGCACTTCCTAAGTTACGATCTGTACGAGGAAATGGAGACATCCAATATGTTTTACCATTTACTGTAGTATCCCACGGAATATATTTAGGCATGTGTACTAAATAAGCATAATCTGCTTGCTCTCCTCCTGCTGCTGCACCAAAACTGCTATCATTTAAGTTTGCAGAAGCTTTAGTAAAAGATTTATTTACATCTGTTGTAATAGCCGAAACCGAAGCAGAAAATTCTAAATCTTTAGAGATTTTGATATTTGTTCCAGTTCTGAAGTTCCATTTTTTATAATCTTGCTCACCTAAGTTAGCTCCTTGATCAAAGTAAGTAACACCTGCAAAATAAGTCGCTTTTTCAGTTCCTCCACTTGCAGAGATTGACTGTCTTTGCTGAACTGCAGGTTTCCATGCTTTTTTAAGCCAATCATAATCCAAAGCTTTCATTTGCTCAAGTTCTGCAGCAGAAAAATATTTCGATTTATCAGCTTCTAAATTAGAATTCAAAAATCTATTTTTCCAAATTCCATGCTCGTAAGCATCCATTGTTTTACTATGTCCTACTGCATCATTCATTGCATATTGGCTATAGTAAGTAAATTTTGTTTTTCCAGATTTTCCTCTTTTAGTCTTTACGATAATTGCTCCTTGTGAAGCTCTTGATCCATAAATTGCTGCAGAACCGTCTTTTAAAACTGTCATGCTTTCAATTTCTGAAGGATCTAATTGATTGAAAGTATCTAATGTAGGTTTTCCGTTTTGAGGATCAATCTGCACCATATCATCAATAACTACTAATGGAATATTTGAGTTACCATCTTTTGAAAATCCAAAAGTTTGACGAATTTGTAAAGATGCTGCATCACCAGGACGTGTAGAACCTCCTGTAACACTCACACCTGGAGTCAAACCTCTTAAAGCTTCAGATAAATTTGATACAGGCAAATCCTGAAAATCGTCTGGCTTTAAAGTCGCAATAGCTCCAGTAACATTATTCTTTTTCTGTGTACCGTATGCCACTACTACAATGTCATCCAACACATTTGAATCTTCAGATAATTTAGCATCTACTATTGTACGTCCGTTAATAGGAAGCTCTAATTTTTTCATTCCGATAAATGAAAACACCAAAGTAGCGCCTGGTTTTACTTTAATTTGATACTTACCATTAAAATCTGTTGTAACTGTATTCTTTGTAGATTTCTCAGTTACGTTTACCCCAGGAAGAAGACCTGACGTATTATCAGTAACAGCTCCTGTTACAGTAACTTGATTACTTGAGTTTTGAGCATAACTCAGAACACTGATCAGTGTAAACAAAAGAAAACTACATCTTTTTATAAGTGCTTGTTTCATAAATGTTTTTTTGGTTAGGTTATTAAATGTTAGTTAGTCATGTTTAATGTATCTCGTCTTTAACAAAATTTCTTAATGGAATCTTAAATTAATTTTATTAAATGTTTAAAACACATTTATTTTAATATTCCAAAAATATGACGATGACACATTAGAACCGTCCTGCTCTATCCTGTTTTAATCATGTTATTTCAAAAAAAAGCACTCAAAAAAAACAATATTAATAAAAAACGAATGGAAAAAATATACGAACCTAAATATTTATAATAAATGTTTGCTTAAAATAAAATTTACAATCGCATTTCGACTAAAAAACAATAATATTATTACCAAAAATAAACATATAGTATATATTCTGCAAAACTTAATCGTATCCCATCTGATAAATAAGAGCTTAGAAAATACGATTTTTTACGAAAACGATAGAGATAAATACTCACAGTATATTTTTTTCTAACTAAAAAACTTACAAAAACATAAAACAGACACTTGCAGGTTACTCCCAAAAAAACCTTAATTTTTTTTTAGTAAAAAAATATATTTTTAAACGTAAATTCTGACCAACAAAATTTAAATGGCTTTTTTCTGGTTTTTTCTTCTGATAAAAGCCAATAAAAAAGCCCGCTAAATCCTATGACCAACGGGCTGAAATTGCACTTTTAAAATTTATAGTTTCTTCATTGCATTAAAGACCAATCGAGCTACTTCAATTCCGCCCTGAGTCTGAAAATGTGTATTGTCTTTTTGTCCTTCTGGAAAAGCAGGAAACTTGCCTGCTTCAAAATTCATGAAATAATTTGTAGTAACATATTCTTGTCCTTTTGAAGAAAAAAAGTCCATCGAAAGCTCATTTAAATCAATATACTTTACGTTCAATTCTTTTGCTACATCAATGGCAGCCTGAGGATAATCGCCATGAACATTGCTGAGCTTTCCATCCTTCCACGGATAATTTCTAGCAACTGAAGTCAGTACAATTGGAGTTGCCCCTTTTTCTTTGGTTTGATTGATAAAAAGTCGAAGAAACTCTTTGTAACCTTCAATATTTACATAACGTTCTGTTTTGTCAACAGCACCATCGTTATGTCCAAACTGCATCATAACAATATCTCCCTTTTGAAGTGATTTGTAAACCGATGCCCAGCGTCCTTCCTGAAAAAAAGTTCTCGTACTTCTTCCGCCTTTGGCACGATCATCAATTTTTACTTCTTTCGCCGAACCCAAAATAGTAGAAACCAATTTTAAACTGTCTTTTTGAAAGAAAGGCTGGAAAACCTGTCCCCAACCGACTTGCGGAAATTTCTTCGTTTGATAATTTTCTTCTAACGAATAATCAGCAACTGTGGAGTCTCCGATTAAATAAATAGTAGTGACTTTTGATTTAAAACTAAAAGCACAAAATATAAAAATCGAGCATAATAAAATTGCAAAAAATCTAACGTTTTTCATGAGCCTATTTATTTGGATTCCATCCGTTTAAAACTAAATCTCTATTGTATTTTTTAATATCTTCTTTCTTTAGTTGATGTGACCAAGCAACACGTTGAGATACATCTTTTGCACTCAACCCTTTGCTCCCAAATTCTGCATAATAAGCCGTTTTGTCTTTATCAGGAAATCGAGTATCAATCCAAGCATTCCAACCTTCTGGAATTATATGCGAACCAATATCAGTATTAATGAAAACCGTTTGAGCATAAGGTCTCCAAGGTCTTCCTAGAAACACTTTGTCTACCGATTTATCTTTCGCGGTAAGCTTGCAATCTACAAAAACATATCCATAAGCCTGTCCTTGCGGAGTCGAAGCTGCTGTGATATAAGAGTTTATTAAACTTTCGATAGTGCATTTATAGAAATAAGCCGTTGCCGCTCCAAAAATAAAATCGGTTGTTCCGTTGATGAAACAGTTTTCAAAATAAATACGTGTATTTCCTTCTGATAAATAAAGCGTATCCTGATTTGCTAAAAGATTGCAATTCTTTACAATAACTCTATCGCCTTTAATATGAAGTGCAACCGCCTGTCCTACTCTTCCCGCTGTGTTTTCAACAGTTAGATTTTCAAGTGTACAATCATTCGCCTTAATCATGAAAGAATACGAAGTACCTGTTCCAAATTCCTTTTTCCCTGACGGATCTGGTTCGCGAAGTGGTTTACCAGAATAATCATCAAACGAAATAATGGTTTTATTTCTATCAGTTCCTTTTAAAGTGATGAAGGATTTAGAAACTGGAATTTCTAACTTTTCAATATATTTTCCTGGTTTTATGGTTATTATAACACGTTTTACTGAATTGTCTTTTACATTATTTACCGCTTCTTGAATGGTTTTAAAATCTCCAGAACCATCTTGAGCAACTGTTAATGCTAATTTGTTATCGAGCGTTTGAGCTGATATAGAAAATGTTATTAAAAATAAAGCCAGAATATATTTCATAATTTTTAATAGTTTAAGTTTTTAGACAAAGTTTATCTGTAGAGACGCACAGCAGTGCGTCTAACGCAAAGTAACCACAATGATTGATAAACGAAAACAGGAATCTATAATTTTAATGTGAAAGCCAAACAGACATTTCCCCTTTGCCTTCATTTCCCCACGCAAAATAAGGAATCAATCTTATTGAAGATTCTTTTCCTTTATTTTTTGATAATGGTGTATAGAGTTTTTTATCCCATACGGTTTTATCATTTATATATGAATCAGCGTAAATGCATATCATAGTTCTATAATCTACCTCACAATATTTAGTCATAAATTTTGAATTCACATTCAATACAACATCATTTACACTTGTATTCGCAGGCATCCCACTCGATTCTAAGCAGTAAACAATCGGGCCTCTTTTTACCGCAACCTGATTTTTAACTTCTTCCACTAACGGATTGGCTTCCATCAATTCAACTGGCATTGGCATATTCAATTCAATTACATCGCCTTTTTTCCATTTTTGACTTAATTTCAAATACGTTCCTGAAACTATTTTATCTGAAACTTTCGAATTATTTACCGAAACTTCAGCATTCTCACTCCAGCCCGGAATTCTTAAAAAGAAAGCCTGCAAATCTTTTGGAGCTTTAATGATTTTCAAAGTTACTTTTCCGTCCCAAGGATAATTGGTTTGCTGTTCAATTTCTAATGCTTCTCCGCTTAACGTTTTTGTATTCAAATTGTTACTTCCGTACAAATTCACATACAAACCTTCTTTCGAAAGATTGTAAGCATAATTTCCAACTTCGGCAACTGTTCTCGTTACATTTGGCGCACAGCAGTTTGACAAAGCAATATAACCTTCACGAACATTTCCCCATCTTTGGTGAAACGGCAAATCATTTGAAACATTCAAGGGATTGTTATACAAGAATTTATCTCCTTTTAAATTCATTCCCGAAAGTACGCTATTATAAAGTGCTAACTCCACAATATCAGCATATTTTGCATCTCCTGTAATTTGAAGCATTCTCCAATTCCACAATACATTTCCAATATTGGCACAAGTTTCTGTATGAGCCGTTGCATTTGGCAATTGAAAAGGTCTTCCGTAAGCCTGATGAATCTTCTGAACTACAGTTGGATCATAAGAAGTTCCGTCTGGCGAAACTCCATCATACAATGAACCACAACCACCTGTGATATACATTTTACGATACGTTACATCATCCCAAATAGATTCTAAATTGTCTAATAATTTCTTTTCTCCCGTTTCTGCATATAAATCTGCAACTCCTGCGTATAGGTAATTCGCTCTTACAGCATGTCCCATTGCATTGGTCTGCTGTCTAAACGGAACTCTGTCCTGATTGTCATCTGTACCATCGTTTGTAGTTCCGCGAATATCAATCAGATTATTAGCCAATTCCAGATATTTCGGATCTTTTACCGTTCTGTACATTTCGACAATTCCCATATAATGCGACGGACAAA
Source organism: Flavobacterium sp. HJSW_4 (assembly GCF_042436695.1). Lineage (NCBI taxonomy): Bacteria > Pseudomonadati > Bacteroidota > Flavobacteriia > Flavobacteriales > Flavobacteriaceae > Flavobacterium > Flavobacterium sp. HJSW_4. The sequence continues at coordinate 15,696 of NZ_JBHNPP010000035.1, read as the reverse complement.
TTGCATTTCTAGCCAATTCTGGCGATGCTTTTTTGTAAAAATCATACAAGAAATCGGCAACTCCTTTGGCAATATTCAGAAAATTCGTTTTTCCTGTGGCACGATAATGAATACAAGCCGCAGTCATTAAATGTCCCATATTGTATTTCTCGAAACCCAATTGTTTTTTCACTTCTTCTGGGCCTAAAGTTCCCCAGCGCTCGTCAATTAAAACAGGTGTATGAATATAACCGTCTTTGCGTTGCACTTTCGCGAAAAGCGCAATAGCTTTATCCATTTCGGCATCGAGTTTTTTATCTTTTGTAACGGCATAAGTTGCTGCCATTCCTTCAAAAATTTTGTAGAAATCACCATCATGAAAAGAAGGTCCTTTGAAAGCTCCTTTTTCTAATCCTGCAGCAATCTCGAAGTTTTTGTATGCATGCGAAGTTTCACTATGATACAAATCCCACATGTACGGCAAAGTGTTTCTGGTTTCTACATCAAATTGATCTTTCCAGAATCCTTTGGTCCATTTTACGTCTTGCAAGCCTACGCTCTGCAGTTTAGAATACGGACTTTGTGAATTCGCAACCAAACCTTTGTTTTGAGCCATTACTCCCGCGCTAACAAAAAACAAGCTAAGAGAAACATTTAATAAATTTTTCATTTTATTCTGATTTTGAACCATATAAGTAATATAAGTTCATTTAAACTAAACTTTGATTTTAAATACATTAAGTCAAACTTATAATTTCTTATATGACTTATATGGTTTAAATATTTATTTTACGAAGAAATTAATAGTTCTGCTCATTGAATCTCCGTCAGCATCTTTTACTGTGATTACAAACGATGCAAAACCTTTATTTTCGGCTGTAAACTGAATTTCTTTTCCTTTTAAACTTGCCTTTCCATTTTTAACTTCAGAGAAAGTGTAAACAGGTTTGTTCTCATATCCTTTAAAGAAATCTGCCACAGCTAATGATTTTTTATCTTTTAAATTGATAAAATAATGAGGCTGAGCCAACCAATCTAAATAATTATCTAATTGCGTAAATCCATCTTTATCAACATCTGAATTCGCATCTGAGAAATCTCCTGCTGGTGAATTTTCGTTTAAACTAAAAGCTTTTTCCCACCAATTTGGCAAACCGTCATGATCGGTATCCCAATCTGCTGGACGAGTTTCTGACGGAAAGTTTGGCCATCCGCCTTGATCAGCTTCGTTGTCAATCATACCGCCTAAACCACTTTTGCTTCCTTTATAAGTAAAAGTTCCTTTCAGCGTTTCATCTATAATTCGGTTATCATGTTTGTCAAAATACGGCTGAGTTGCACCAACATCTGAAAGCACATCTTTATAAGCCGCTCTCGCTGATTGGTCTGTTACGTACGATTCAAAAAATGGTTTTGGTAAAAACACGTCGTAATCTGCAGTCGCTTTATTAGAAAGTGTAAACTTTCTACCTTTCTCCTGATTCTTTTCATCAAAATAACCTGGCATTACATTTCCATCAAAATAATATTGCTGTTTACCTTTTCCAACACCTTCAATTTGTGCATTTAAGGCAACAAAAATCTTCGTTGAAGCTCCCGGTTTATAATAATTATTAACGAAATTCACTTCCTTGGCACCACCGTCTGTGGCACGTGTACCCCAATTGTATACTACATTATTGCGAATATCCAAACGTCCTGAAGAATAGCCGTCACCATCTAAACCACCGCCAATACTCCAGTTACGACCTTGATTATGCGCCAATAAATTGTGGTGAAAACTTCCGATATCTCCTCCAATTGTCGCTGCAAAACCATGCATTTTTCCTGCTGGATATTTATCGTGTCCCGCAACGTTCAAAGCTTCTGAAATTAAAGTTCGCTGCAACGTAATATGATGCGCACCACGCGAACTAAACGACTCATCAATAGTCCAACTGATAGAACAGTGATCGATAATACTGAAATTTGCGCCTGTTAATCCCATTCCGTCATAAGTAGTTCCTCCTCCGATTCTCACTTTCAAAAAGCGGATAACACCTTCATTTCCTGTCAATCCAATCGGTGCTCTGGTAATCGTAATTCCTTCGCCCGGAGCAGTTTGTCCCGCAATCGTAATATACGGCTGATTGGCAACTAATCTCGAAGCCAACTTAATATTTCCCGAAACATTAAAAACAATTGTTCTTGGCCCAATTTGCTGATTAATAGCGTCACGTAAACTTCCCGGCCCGTCATCGTTTAGATTGGTAACTTCGATTACTTTTCCGCCACGTCCTCCAACAGCATATCTTCCGTAACCTTCAGCACCTGGAAAAGCCAATTGGGCAGGCTTAAACGACCAAACATTCCCTAAAGTCTCCTGACCATTATTATCTACTTCGTCGACTCTCCAATAATAGGTCGAACCGCTGTATAAATCAGAAATAGAGAAATTTTTATCAACTAATTTTCCTTTAAATTCTTTAGAAGATTCTGTTGCGTTTTCAACCGCATTTTTATCCAAACCAAAATACAATTTATGAGCGACAACATTTTTTGGAGCATCCCATTTTAGGATCACATTTTTAGTTACTTCAACATGTTCATCTCTGTTTACAGGTTCTGGAGTACGCGCCTGATTCATTAAGTTTGGCGTATCAATCTCAAAACCATTCACAACGATTTGTTTTACAACATCTGGATTGTTTGTTGGATCAATTTCGAAACGAACCACTACATCTTTACCTTTTTCTGCATTGAATGTAATATAAGCCATTGCAGCATCAATTTTTGCATTGGCTCTTTGACTTGCATTTACCGTTTCCTGAAGTGTTCCGTTTACAAATATTTTTATTGGAGAAACGGTTTTTCCATTTGTTACCTCAAACCCATTATGAAATGTTAAAAGTGTATGTTTTCCCTCTTTTAAACCGCTAATTTTCAATTCTAAATTCTCTGTTGTAATTAATCCGTCGCTCCCTAATCTGTTATAAAAAGGAGCGCTCATTCCGAGCTTGTACCATTTTGAAGTGAAGTTTCCTTTTAACTTAAAAGTCACTCCGTTAAATGTTTTCTGGTCTTCTTTATTTTCATTGATCACCCACGAATCGTAACTTGGATCGTGAACTTCTTCTAATCTTCTTTGGAAAAAGTCAAAATCGACTTTTACAATTTGTTTATCAGTATTCTGAACTGATTGTGCTTGTCCATTGTTTGCCAAAAGCATTGCCAGAACTGCAGCACTTAGTAATTTCTTCATTTTTGGTCGGTAATAGTTAGTTTAATTTTTTCAGTTTCTGATTTTTCAATCAGGTTTATAATATCTTTTTTTCTTTCTTCTGGAACTACTTTTAAAACCTTTACTTCGCCATTAATCAATTCGGCTTCAATTGTAGTATTTTGTTTGGCATGTAATTTAAAATGAACGTTCCATTCTTTTGGCCAAGCTGGAAAAAGATAAATTTTTCCGTCTGTTTCCTGCAAAAGCATTTCCTGCATGCCAATCATTCCCGAACCACCCCAATTATGATCTGGAACCCAGTCAAAACCTGGTCCCCAGAATGCTGGAAAACGTCGGTCAGAATTAGCCATTTTCAACGTATTGTATTTTGCTGCTTCATTGGTCAAACCTAAACGAGCTGCAAAAATGTTGTCTTGTTTCCAACCAATATGACTTCTAAATTTCAAAGCATCTGGATTGTATTTCCATGTATTTAAAGCTGTTTCTAAATCTGGTTTTCCAACGCCATAAATTCCCCACGGATAAACAGGATACAATTGCGGCACCTCCGAATTATTAACGCGTTCCCATGTTTTCGCAGGAAGCAATACTTTATGATTTTCAATCTGCCCAAAATTTAAAGGCGGAATTCTTGTTTGAAACACTTTTAAATATTCAACGTCTTCTTTTGACAATTCATTGACAGAAAGGTTTAAAAGACTTTCTGTAATAACTTGCAAAGCCGAAATTGTGCTATTGGAGTTATTCGTCATTTTATAAGTTTCAGCAGCTGAACCCGGAAAAAGAATTAATTTTCCGTTTCCGTCCAAAGCTTTTCTTCCTCTTTGTTTCGCTAAATATTGATAATGTTCATCAAAAAATCGCAAACAGCTTATGATAAATGAATTGTATTTCTGAATATCTTCTTTGGCATATTCTTTCTGCTGTAACATCATTTGGCAAAATTCTAAAACGGTGTCCCATTCGTATTCTAGCCAAGCATTATATTCCATTCCTGGATCGTAATCTTCGGGACGTTTCCATTCGTATTCAGCAGGATTTGGAAGCCCGAAATTTTCTAATTGTTCTGTAAAAGAAGCTCCGTTGTGTTTCCAATAGACTTTACTGCGTAATTCGGCATTTTTTTGTAAATCCAAATAAAAACTCAATTGCGATTTCATCATATCAAAATCACCGCTTTTTACCATCGGAAAATAAACCAATCGCTGGTTTTGAGCTGTCATAGTTCCTCCGCCCCAATTTCTAAAATCAGGAGTAAAATTTAGATCTTTATTCGTGTGAACAGGATCAACAGTAAAAAGCCCGCCATTGAATTTCGTTGGATATTTTCCGTATGCATTGCATCCCAACATGTATCGGAACAACTGATAATTCTGTCCAATTTGATAAACCGAATCTTTCTCAATCGATTGATTTTTTTGTGTAAAAATAAAACTGCGATTCCAGAAATCATTCCACCATTTTATTGTGTTTTTTTCTGCTTGTTTCGCATTGTTTTTATTAGCAGAAATCAAACTTTGCAGACCATTATTCCAAGTTGGAAAATCAGATTGACTGGTATTTAAATAAATTTCTAACGAATGTTTTTTTGAATGTTTTACACTTGTCAAATTAAAACCTTTAAAATCGGTATCCTGATATTTTCCTAAATAAGTTCCGTTTGGTTTTAGATTATCACCTTTCATGAATCCGCCGAAAGTTAAATTAGCAATCGGATTCATCATTTGGTCTTTAACCGATTCCATTTTCTGTTGTTTTACAGCAACGTCAAAAACGGTTTGTTCGCGGTTTCTATGATAGAATTTAAGTCCGTTATTTTCAAAAGCAATCGAATCTTTAAAATTAACAAGATCTCCCTGAGGCGCCCATTTATAAGAATTGGCATTGTTTTCTTTTCCTTTTGAAATACGATTCTGATGACGCCAGCTTTCATAAGAAGCCGTCATTTTCAACGGATTTTTGCTTTCTAAATCAACATGAATAATCGGTTTAAAAACATCCACCCAAAGTTTGATTTTAGTATCATTTTGTCCAACTAAAACGTAACCGTCTTTCAACTTTAATTCCTGACGAAATCCCTCTTTTCCTCCAAACGGATTTGGACTTAAAGTGATTTTTACTCGTCCTAATTTCAATAAAGTATTATGTTCGTCAAAAGTCCCGCTTCGCGAAAAATAGAAATATAAATCTCCTTTTTCAACCCAAACATTCATACCGATATCACCGCCACCCAAAGGCATAGATTCTGATGAATTATTGCTTTGCGTTGTCCAAACTTGATTGTAATTTTCAAGCGTGGGAATTTGCGCTTTAAGGCAAAGCGTGGTGAAGAAGAATATAAATAGTATTGTATTTCTCATCTTTTTTTTCGCAAAGTTTCTAAAACCTTACAGGCATTTAATTTTTATTTTTCTCTCGCAGATTTGGCAGATTTAGCTGATTTTATTTTATCTGTCAGATCTGCTAAATCTGCGGGAGCTATAATTCCAATCTTTGTAGAGCTACTTGCGGAGATTTCTCGTTCCTCGAAATGACAAACTACGTGGAAACTCATAACTCATAACTCATAATTAATAACTCATAACTTATAATTACCACTCATCCGTTCTAAACGAAGAAACCGGCAAGCCTCCTGCACTAAACAATTCCGCTTTTGCGAAATCTTTCCATAAATATCTTATAGCAACTGGTTTCTTTACTTTATCAGAAGTTAAAACCACTGATTTTCTTCTTACAACCGTTTTTGCAGGATAAAAAACTTTGTCTTCTCCTGCAATTTCAAAACCTGTAACTTCTTTATCGTAAGATGTAATTCCGTTGGCAACATCATCAAAAGAAACAGTTACAGCGCCGTCTTTTATTTCCATGCTTTTGTATTTCGGACTTTCGAATTCGAAACCTTCCATTCCGTACGTTCTTGCCAAAGCCTGAAAAGCCAATCGGTTTCCCCCTTTTTCTTTGTCCATTGGATGAATGTTATTTTCTTCTCCAACATCCATTAAAACTGCCATTGCCGAATTCGGAATTTCTTTTGAAGCCTTAAATTGAGCCTCTCTCAAATAAGCCGAATTGTATTTTTCGACATAATCTTTTGGATGAAATGAAGCGTAATTAAATGGTGCAATCTGAGCGAAATAAAAAGGAAAATCTCCCTGATTCCACATTGTTCTCCAACTGCTTACCATTTTCTTCATCAAAGCTGTATACTCATTTGCTCTTTCATAATTCGATTCTCCTTGGTACCAAATACAACCTTTGATTCCGTAACCAATTACAGGTGAAAGCATTCCGTTAAACAATGTCGTCGGAACACGATTCGGATCTTTTGCCAATTCTTCTTTTGTAGTGGGGATTTTAGCGCTTGCGAAATCTTTCAGCATTTCTTTGTTCATCCAAGCTTCCATACTCGAACCTCCGTACGAAACATGAATCAATCCAACCGGAACATTTAAAACTTCTTGTAGAAGCGATCCAAAATACCAAGCCGTCGCGCTAAAATTGGATGTTGATTTTGGAGAAGCCTCTTCCCATTTTCCATCAAAATCGTCTTTTGGTTCTAAAACTGTCGCACGCGGAATTGTAATTAAACGAATGTTTTTATTGGCTGATCTTACAATGATTTCGTTTCCGTTTTTAACTGGCTGTCCCTGAAATCCTTTTAAAGGCATTTCCATATTTGATTGTCCTGAGCAAAGCCAAACTTCACCAATTAAAATGTTTTTAATTACAACTTTTTCCGTTCCTTCTAAAACTTCAATAGTAAATGGTCCACCAAATGATGGCGTTTGCAATTCTGTTTTCCATTTGCCAGAAGCGTCGGCTTTTGTTTTGTAGATTTTAGAATTCCAAGATGTTTTGATAGTGACATTTGCATTCTTTTCTGCCCAGCCCCAAATTGGTGCGTTTGATTTCTGTTGCAATATCATGTTGTCTGAAAATAATGCAGGCATTTTGATTTTTGCATTGATTTGAAGGCTTGACAAAGCAACAACAAATGCAATAATTGAATTTCTCATTTTCATTGTGTTTTATTAGCCACGAATTCACGAATTAATCTCAAATCTGATTATAAAAAATTCGTGAATTCGTGGCGAAAAAAAATTATTCTTCTTTTACAATACTTACTGGCCCTAATAATCCCGCTTTTAGCAACGGATTTCCTTCCAACCTAAAAGGAGCTGTTGTCCATGTTAACCTTTCTTCTTTTTGCAATTTTTGATCACCAATTAAACGGTTTGCCCACGTATTTGTCACTTTTATTACAATTGTATTTTTTCCCTTTTGTAATGCCTCCGAAATATTAGTTTTGAATGGGAAAGTCCAAAGCGTTCCACAATCTTTTCCGTTGATTGAAACTTCAGCTATATTGGCAATTTCTCCTAAATAAAGCCAGATTTTGCTGGTGTCTTTTCCCTTCCAAACAAACTCTTTTTTATAAATAACAGTTCCTCCATAATATTTAATCTGATCATTTTCAGAAGTACTCCAATCAAAAAGTTTATTTGTTTTTATGACATCTTTCGGACCTTTAAATTCTGGATCGAATTGAAGTTCCCAATTTTCATCTAAAACCTGAACTTTTTCAAATTCAGCTGTTTTTCCTTGCGTTAGAATTTCTTTTGTTTCTTCTTTAAAAATCACAAAACCAGATTCATTAGCCTCTAAATTTAAAGAAACAATTGTTCTTCCATTTTCTATTTTCCAATTGGCTAAAGCCGATATTTTATCCGTAACTGGATTATACCATTGTGGCACTTTTCCAGCTATTCTGAAAGAAACTTCAAAGGCTCTTTTTTGTTCTTTTTGATTCGAAAGAAAATAAACTTCTTCATTATCGGCTTTTCTATGCGCGTAAGCAATCGTTTCTGAATCGGCTCTGTTTAGGTTTGGAAAATAAACATCTTGAGTGATTCCGATGGAAGCAAAATCATTTCCTAAATAAGGTAATTTGACAACTGTTCCTTTTCCGATTTTCCATGAAGTCGAATTAGCATTATTCCAAATTTCATCAATTACATTTTGCCATTTCTTCTGATCTGCTTCTGATTGAATTCCTGGCTGAATAGTTGGTTTTTCATCTACAAAAATCGTTGCTCCGTCTTTTAGCAATTGTAGGATTTTTTCGGCGGAAGCCAAAGACAAAATTTTATTCGGCGCCATTTTATGACTTCCCGGAAACAGTAAAGCTCCGTATTCGATTCCGCCTTCAAAAGTTACTTTTCCGTTTACCACTTTTGCTCTGTTAATTAAAACATCAGCGTTAAATGAATCATATTGATAACCATTTAAAGGATTAATCCATTGCGATAAATCAGTTATGTTTTTAGAATAAGTGACTTCTTTTGGCATTTTTGCCGTTGGCTGACCTTCATTTTCCAAACGGATTTTCTCGCTTTCCAATCTTTCTTTTCCAAAAACATTCGGAATAAACGGCACCAAACGATCTGGAACGAAAGAACGCGAAGGAAAATCTTCGCCAATAAAAACCGCCAAATCAATTACTGGTTTTCCTTTTTGTAACTGAAACTGCACTCTTTGACAATAATCAAACCAAGCTTTTCCGGGTTTCCACCACGTTTGGTCTCTTTGGAAAAAAGTTCCGATATCATCTAAAGTCATTCCCGGTTTTCTGTCCGTCCACGGATTATGAACAAAAACATGGTAGAATAAACGGTTAATTCCTAAAGCATAATTTCGGTCAGCCGTTGTTTTTAGATTTCCTGGATGTTCGTCCCAATCCATTCGCAAAGCCGTAAAAGATTCTGCCTGAATAATGTCTTTTCCATAAATATGCCCGCCCGAAATAGCATCTACCATATCAAAAGGTTTGTCGTGCGTTGGGCTTTTCAGCCAGAATTCACCGCCCGGATAATCAACATATTTATAATGCAATAAAGCATCGCTCATCATGGTTGGCGCGACATTTTCTGAACTTAACTTAACCTTATATTCTTTAGCAATTTGAGCGACAGTTCCGTAGAAATTATCTGCAATTAAATCGCCAATTGTTTTTCTGACATCGTATAAAACTTTCTCCGAGAAATCGGCACTTTCCACCGGAATTCCAGCCATTACAGGAAGATATTCTACAATATCATAACCACGTCTCTTTTTAAATTCGGCTTGAAAAACTGAAGACCAGTTTTGACTTCCACATTCCCAGCTATCAAAATGAAGAATCGCCAGTACTTTTGAAGCCAATTCCGGACCAGCAGAACGAACGGCTTCTCCAAACCAATGATCCAATTGAAAACGAATTAATTCTGGATTAAATTTATCGACTTCCAATCCTTTTCCTGCTCCACCCGTTGCGTTTTCATGCCCTGTAGAAGTATGTCCCATTCGGATAATTTTCCATTTTCCTTTTGGCGCTTTCCAGTTCAAATTTCCATCGGCATCAACAAAATTTGAAATATTAACGATTTCTGACTTTTTGAATGCATCTGTGTTTGGAATTTCTTTCTCAGTAGTTTCAGGAGTCAAACGCCAAATCGCGCCTGATTTTCCTTCGTAATTATTAATTAAGGATTGATTCGAAAGTGTAATTTTACTCACTTTTAGATTTTGTTTCCACTTCGCAAAATCCAAATCTTCTGCGCCTGGTTCTGTTCCTACTGGATCATAAACAAATCTGAAATATTTTGCTGTAACTGGTGTAATCGTATGTGTGTTTGGAAAATCCATATCCTGCCAGCCGTGACGTGGTGCAATCAGTCTTTCGTGGAATTTAAAATGAACTCCGTCATCACTTACTTCCACAATTAAACGCTGTGCTTGATAATCTCTTCCTTTGGTTTCAATTATAATAGATTTGCAAGTAAAAGGCTGTGCAAATTCGTATTGAATCCAACCTGCATCTGCAAACTTGAAGTTTTCATCTTTCTTCGGATCAGCCAAAAATGAAGCATCCGTATTATTTGATGTCGTTACTTTTGGTAATTGAATCTGAGATGTAGTTTGATATTCTTTTATCGGAATTGCAAAAACTGCAATGTCTTTATAATAATCTTTGTAATGCTCTGGAACAGGAAGTTTTGAAGTCACTTTTTTTCCTCCTAAAATTTCAGTTGTCGACCAAACTACTCTTTGCATCGACATTTCTGGTTTAATCCACGGGCCACCTGCAACGGCGAATCCATCTGCTCCGTGAAAAGCGAGTTTCAAACCTAAACGATCTGCTTCTTTAAAAGTCCAATTAATCATATCCCAAAATTCAGGCGTCAGCTGTAAAACCGGTGGATCGATCAATGGCGGATTTGCTGGGCCTTTGATTGTCATTAAATAGGCACCTGCAATTCCGTTTTGTTTCATGGCTTCCAAATCGGCAGTGATTCCTGCTTTAGAATACGCCGATTTCATCCAATACCAATACACCCAAGTTTTGGAAGATTCTAATGTTGGCTGAAAAGATTCTTTTTTATGGAGATCCTGCGCAGAGACGATGCTTGCGAGAAGAAGGATAAAAAAGAGGTGTTTTTTTTGAAACATTTTTGTTGTTTTTAACCGTTCTGTTTGTCATTCCGACGGAGGAGGAATCTTCGTAAGATGCTCTACAAAGATTGGCTTTTCTTTACGGAGTTACTTGTGGAGATTCCTCCTCCGTCGGAATGACAAACTGTACTTAAACTATACTTTATTTATAAATACAAATACCTAACAGGTTTTTAAAACCTGTTAGGTATTTGTAACTTAATATTTAAACTTCTTCAAACTACTCTCCAACTGATTTTTCGAACCGCTAAAAGGCGTTAAATAAAAGCTATATTGATAATTTCCAGACTTAATCTGATATTGTTCAATTGGTTGTGCTACAATCGTCCAGCTGTCGTTTCCTCCCACTCCCATTTGAATTAAATCGATATTTAAGGTCAAAAATCCTGGATCTTTTAAATCATACGTATGACCTGATGCACTTAGGTTTTCTTGTGTATAAGGCCATGCGCTCATACTCAAAACCTTGGTATCATTAACTACCATAAAACCTTGATTTTTCTGAGGCGTAGTCAATGCCATCCATCTTACATCACATCTGTTTCCGTTTTCTTGTGGTTTTGGATAATGTTCGATGAAATCATTGATTGGAAGCGAATATTTCCCAGCAAACGAACCGAAACTTCTGTCGCTGTAGTTTTCCAATTCTCCTTTACCGTACCAAGAAATCTGATCGAATTTTCTTTGAACTCCCATCTGCATTCCGATTTTTGGAATGTTTGGCAGTTTGTCTGAAGCTTTCAAACTGTAATCTACTTTTATTACACCATTCTCATTGATTTTATAAACGACTTCTACTTTCGCACTGTCTTTAATAATTTCATATTCGCTTGTAATTATAGTACCATCAATTGCAATTCCCATTTTCGTACTTAAAACTTTTGGTTTTGCTTTATACCATTGTTTTAACAATTTTTGCGATTTCCATCCTCTTTTGTCATTATCAGTTAAAGGTCTAACAAAGTTTGGAAGTAAAGGAGCAAAAACCTGTTCTTCTCCATTAAAAATATATGAACTTAAAGCTCCATTTTCTTTGTTGATTTTAATTTCAAAAGATTTTCCTTTAATTTGAAAATCAAAATCTGTTTCAGTTGTTTTATATGCTGAATCCTTTTCATTTTTAAAATCAATAGAAACCTCTTTCTTTTTCAACTGAAATTGATCTTCGGCAACCACATAACCTTTTGAAGCCCAAAGTTCATCAGCTGAAAGCTGGAATTCTATATTTAAAAGATATTCAGCATCATTTTTCATTTTTGGAAGATAAGAACTGATGTCTAAAGTTGTCGATTGTCCCGCTTCTACTTTTAATGGTTTTAAAATCTGAGTTTTGATTACGTTTCCGTTTTCCAACACTTTTAAAACTGGAATATATCCTTCTAAAGATTTAACCGCTTGACGGTTTTTAATTTCTAATTGATTTCCGTTTAAAGTCGATATCGCTGGCTGATAGACCCATTTATTCTCAAAAAGAGAACCTTTTGGTTTTCCATTAGAATCCACAATTCCTTTTGTATTGAAGTTTCCGTCATGGTATTTTTCGCCAAAATCTCCTCCGTGAGCAAAATAATTCTGACCAGATCTTGAATCAAATTTTACGATTCCCTGATCTTTAAATTCCCAAATACAACCTCCAATAACTCTTGGAAGTGAACGGAATTCATCCCATAATTCTTTTAAATTTCCAACTGAATTCCCCATTGCATGAGAATATTCAACGAAAATAATCGGACGCGTATCTTTCTTTTGATCTACTAAAAATTTCGGTGTAAAAACGCCTGGATAAAAACGACTCACCATATCGACATACGAATCATCTTGCGGGTTTTCGAATCTATAAGCGTGATCAATTGTTTTTGGATATCTTGGATCAAGCGGATCAATGTAACCGTCCAATTTCGCATTTCCTTGCGCTGGTTCATAATGTACCGGACGCGTAATGTCGAAATCGTGGACCCAGCCCGACATTGCTGCATGATTTGGTCCTTTTCCTCCTTCGTTACCCAAACTCCACATTACAACAGACGGATGGTTTTTATCTCTTTCGACCATTCTAATCATACGCTCCATATAAGCGTTTGTCCAAAGCGGATCGTTGCTTAATTTACCACCAATTCCGTGAGTTTCTTGGTTGGCTTCGTCCATTACCATGATTCCGTATTGATCGCATAATTCGTAGAAATAAGGATCGTTTGGATAATGGCTCGTACGTATAAAGTTGAAATTGAATTTCTTAATCGTCGTAATATCTTGTTTGATGTCTTCTCTCGTAACCGCTTTTCCTCTTGTTGGATGATGATCGTGACGGTTTACACCATACACATAAGTCTCTTTTCCGTTGATGAGCATTTTTCCGTTTTCTTTCGAGAATTCAATCGAACGGAAACCGACTTTACAGCTTTTTGCTTCTGTAACATTTCCATTTTTGTCTTTTATCGAAATGACCATCGTATATAAATTCGGTTCTTCTGAACTCCATTTTTTTGGATTTTTAATGTTTTCTTGGAAGAATCCGAAGCGAACATTATCCAGACGAGGATAACTTTCGTTAATTAAATCTATCACAGGTCTTTGAAGCGGTTCTTTGAACATTGCCGTATTATTGGCATCGTACAACTGAACATTCATCGTATAATCTTTGATTTTTTCTCCTGTAAGATTTTCTACTTTTGGTCTCAGTTTGAAAATTGCGTCTTTATATTCTTTATCTAATTTTGTTTGAACAAAGAAATCCTGAATACGCAATTTTGGTTCTGCCATAATGAAAACTTCTCGCTGGATACCGCTCATACGCCAATGATCTTGATCTTCTAAATAAGAACCATCTGTCCAACGAATTACGCGAACTGAAACTACATTTTCCCCTGCTTTTAAATAAGGTGTAACATCAAATTCTGACGGAAGAAAACTGTCTTCTCCGTATCCTAAAAATTCTCCGTTTAACCATACTTCAAAACCTGAACTCACAGCTCCGAAATGTAAAGTAACCGTCATATCTTTCCAGTTTTCTGGAACAGTAAAACTTCTTTGATAAGAACCAACTCCGTTATAATCTTTAGGAATATAAGGCGGATTTATCGGTCTAAACGGATAAACGGCACTTTTGTAAATTGGATTATCATAGCCTTTCATCTCCCAGTTAGAAGGCACTTCGATTTTATCCCAGCCAGAAACAGTATTTTTATAGAAATCTTTTGAAGCTAAATTTAAGTTTACTGCATATTTAAAGTTCCAATCGCCATTCAGCATTTGGATTCGGCTTTTGGTTCTGTCGCCTTTTAAAGCGTCTTCAACACTTGTGTACGAATACGCAGTTGCTCTAGATGGCTGTCTGTTGATACTTGTAATCGTTGGATCTTCCCACGGCGCAAACTCGTATTTCTTATGAAGCTCTGGAATACCTGCGGGTTCTCCTGTTACGGATTGGGCGTTTGTGAAAATGGTAAAAAGTAAAATGTAAAATGTGAATACTGATTTTGGTATCGAAAATCGAAACCTTGAAAAGTGATTATTTTGAATTGGTTGGAACATTAATTCTTTTGTTTTTATTCGTTTTGCATTAATCTCATTTTTTGTCATTTCGACGAAGGAGAAATCTCCGCGAGAAACTCTACAAAGATTAGACTCGCATTACGGAGTTACTTACGGAGATTTCTCCTTCGTCGAAATGACAAAGCTGTGTCTTTATTTATCTTTTGTAATTAATTCTTCTTTTTCTTTTCAGGCGGCGCCACAAAATTCAATTTGCTTTTCCCTAAATCTTTAGAAGTTGCAATTGCGATTCCTCTTTGTTCTGCTTTGTTAACTGCACAGTAAAAATGATAGACAACGCCATCATGTTTTACGACAAATGATTTATGTGCAAACATATCATCATAAGGTTCAGAAGATTTCACTAAATCATCACCTTTCCAGTCGGTCCAGTTTATTAAATCATTTGAAACTGCGAAACGATTAAATGCACCTTGATTCCAACCCGTCCAAAAAGCTCCGAAATAGAACATTACCCAAGTATCATTAATACGCTGAATATAAGCATCTCCCGAGATTCCTTTATGATGATTAATTAAAGGTTTATTGCCATAACGCTCCCAATGTTTCATGTCGTTTGATACCGCCATAGCAATACGCTCTGCACCTTTAGCAGGATTAATACTATCTCCACGGGCATTGTAGTACATTATAAAATTGTGTCCTGTCAATTTATCTTTATCACGAATCACGCTATTTTTGTACATCGTGCTATTATCCCACCATTTAGCGTCTTTATCTTTTGGCGTTAAAACCGGATTTTCTAATCTTTGAAATTCGTGCGGTTTTGTCGGCGCTTCTTTCGTATATGCCATTCCAATTGACAAAACACCAGCTTCGTAACCTTTGCTGTCTCCGCCAAAATAACTCATCCAATATTTGTCTTCATATTTTTCCCATTCGTAACTTCCGCCCCAAGTCATGTCTTGCAACGAAATATATCCTGCTTTTTGGTTGACATCCCAATGCTTTTCATTTTCTGAAAATGACATCACTTTTCCTAAATATTTCCAATCTAGCAAATTATCACTTTCTGCTAACCAAGTTTCGTAACCTCTTCCGTCATAAATTAAATAGGTCATGTACCATTTCCCATCTTTTCTAAAAACACTCGGACAATCCATTTTATAGGAGTTGTCTGTTGGAACCATCACTAAACCGTATTTATAAGGCGTTTTTACTTCTTCGTAAATTTCCTGCATTACGCTTTCTGTAATTTCTCTTTTCTTGTATTTGGTTGCACAGCTTGTTATGGCAAGTGCTGAAATGGTTAGGATTAGATACTTAATTTTCATTTTTTGGTTATGTTTTGTTTGCTTTTGCCACAAAGGCACTAAGACTCTAAGTTTATTTTGTTTGTGAACATATTAATCTCGCAAAGTCGCGGAGTCGCAAAGTTTTTTCTTTCATATTCTAAAAATCTTGCCTCTTGCTTCTTTCTTCTATCCCGTCTCTTACTTCTTCAATTCTTT
>NZ_JBHNPP010000034.1:0-41528 GCF_042436695.1 Flavobacterium sp. HJSW_4 | reverse complement strand
TTTTCGCAACCGCTTAATACAACTAATGCTGTAAATAATAATGCAGATGATTTTATAATGTTACTTTTCATTTTTTGGTTTTATATAATGAATATATTTTTAACTCTTTGGGAGTAATTATTTTAACACATAGATACATAGCTTTTCTTTGCGTGTATAAGGTATTTCACTTTTAATAAAAAATATAGCTATGTGTGAAAACTAGTTTTTTCTTTTGCCTTTTTTATTTAAAACTAAATCTATGTTTCTATGTGTTAAAAAAATAATTATACTCAATGAGTTATGACTTTCCAACTTTCGACTTACTGATTGATGAAATATAATGGATGCTTTCTTCGTCTTCAGGATCTAAAGAAACAGATTGTGTCGATGTTTTTTCTTGTGCCCATGCAAATATTTGCGGAAGGATCAATAAAACGGCAAATGTAGAAAATAATAGTCCACCGATAACCGCTCTTCCTAACGGAGAAACTTGATCGCCTCCTTCGCCGTGTCCGATTGCCATTGGCAACATACCCATAATCATCGCAACAGAAGTCATGATAATTGGACGAAGACGCAACGCAGCAGCTTCACGAGCCGATTCTAAGGCATTTCCATTTATTTTACGCAATTGTTCGGCATTGGTCACCAAAAGTACGGCGTTGGCAATAGAAACACCAACCGACATGATGATTCCCATGTATGATTGTAAGTTCAATGTAGAACCAGTTAAAGTCAGCATTAATAATGATCCTAAAACTACCGCAGGAACCGTTGTTAAGATTACTAACGAAACTTTGAACGATTGGAAATTAGCGGCCAACATTAAGAAGATTACGAATACGGCAACCAATAACCCCGTTTGTAAACTGCTTAATGTTTCAGTCAATACAGTACTTAATCCGATTGGCGTTACGAATAATCCACGTGGCAATTCGCCAAGAGAACTAATTGTTTTGCTCACATCTTTTGATGCCGTACCTAAGTCGGTGTGGTAGATGTTGGCAGTAACGGTAATGTATGGCATAGCCCCTAAGTTGTCGTTTTCACCGCTTACAAAGCCTGGTGTAATTTTAGCAACGTCACTTAAAACGGGACGAAGCGAGTTTTTCAATACTGGAATTTCTCCAATATCAGTTTTGCTTTTCATTTTATTTAAAGGCACTTGAACCTGAACAGAATACGATAATCCAGCTCTTTCATCAACCCAGTTGTTTTTTTCTGTATAACGAGAAGAAGAAGTTGAAGCTACAAGAGAACGAGAAATATCATTCATATCAACTCCTAATTCAGCAGCACGAGTTCTGTCAATATCAATATTCATTGCTGGATAATGAATTGGCTGACCAATTTGTACGTCTCTGAAATACGAAATCGCTTTTAATTTATCTACAATTTGAGTAGCGTACAATTCGTTTTTCTTTTTGTCTTTTCCGGCAACTCGAATCTCAATTGGAGTAGGAGAACCTTGGCTTAACACTTTATCTGTCAATTCGATTGGCTCGAAAGAAAGTTTAGTATCTGGCAACACTTTTTTAAGTCTTGCTCTAAATTCATCTTTAAAGTCATCCATGTCTGCCTCATAGTCTTTCAAGCTCACTTGGAAAACCGCTTCGTGAGAACCTGCCATGAATAAATAAATCGGGTTGATCGAGAATAGAGAAGGGTGTTGTCCCACATAAACAGATGAAATTCCGATATGTTCTTTTCCAACCATTTTTTCTAATTCTTTCAAGACAATTCTTGCTTGTTCTTCTGTTCTTTCCAAACGCGTTCCGTCAACAGCACGCATTCTCAACTGAAACTGACTTGAATTGGTTCTTGGGAAAACATCTTTTCCGATGTAAGTAAGGAAGACAACAGCCAAAAGTGTTGCGCCAACCAAATAAGTGACTGTTGTTATTTTTTTATGAATAAACAAACGATCTAAAAGTCGCATGAAACGATTTCTGAATTTTTCGAAGCCAGAAACTTTTCCGTCATCGTTGAAATCTTCTCTTTCAACCAAATCTTTTTTCTGACCAATTAAATTTTGCTCAGATTCAGGCGTTAATCCGCAGGCATTAAATTCTGCTTCGTCATCTGTAATATTTGGTTCGTGTGCGTGTTTTTCATGTCCTTTCATCATCCAGTTCGCCATTACAGGAACAAAAGTCTGAGATAATAAGAATGAAATAACCATTGAGAAACCAATTGCTAAAGCCAAAGGCAAGAACAATGCTCCCGGAATACCAACCATTGTAAATGCTGGTGCAAATACGGCTAGTATACAAAGTAAGATCAATAATTTAGGCAAAGCAATTTCCTGACAGGCATCCCAAATGGCGAGTGCTTTTGGTTTTCCCATGTCGAGATGCTGGTGAATATTTTCGATGGTTACAGTACTTTCATCCACCAAAATACCAATCGCAAGCGCTAATCCTGACAACGACATTAAGTTGATTGTTTGTCCGAATAATTTCAGGAATAAAACCCCAGAAATAATCGAAATCGGAATCGTCATAATTACGATTAAAGCTGCACGACGGTCACCAAGGAAAAGCATTACCATTAATCCAGTTAAAACCGCACCAATGATACCTTCTGTAATCAAACTTTTTACCGAGTTGATTACATAAACTGATTGGTCAAATTCATAGGCAATGTTTACGTCTTCAGGAAGTGTACTTTGAATTTTAGGCAATTCAGCTTTTAATTTCTGAACCACATCCCAAGTAGAAGCGTCTCCTGCTTTTGCAATACTGATGTAAACTGAACGTTTTCCGTTTACTAAAGCATAACCTGCTGTGATATCGGCACCATCTTTTACAGATGCCACATCTCCTAATTTTAAGTTTTGAACTCCTCCTTTGAATAACGGAATCTGTTCAAAATCTTTAACTTCTTTAATGGTATTATTCGTAGGAGTAATATAGTTTTTGTCGCCCATACGCACGTTTCCAGAAGGAGCCGTTTGGTTGTTCAAACGAATCGCATCTACGATTTGGTCTGGCGTCATATTGTGAGAACGCAATAAATCTGGATCTACGTTAACCTCAATCGTTCTTGGACTTCCTCCAAAAGGCGCAGGAGATAATAAACCAGGAATTGCGGTAAACGAAGCACGAACATAAACGTTGGCTAAATCCTGTAATTCGTTGTTTGATCTTACTTTACTGCTCAAAACCAATTGTCCGATTGGAAGTGAAGAAGCATCAAAACGAATGATAAACGGAGGCTGTGTTCCCGGAGGAAAAGCTGCCTGGATTCTGTTCGAAAGCGCACTCAACTCGGCAGCAGCCTGAGCCATGTTTGTTCCTTCGTAATAGGTTAATTTCATAATCATTAACCCTTGAATATTTTTAGTTTCTACCGATTTGATACCGTTCGAGAAAGGTAAAACGTTTACGTAGTTTTTGGCAAAATAAGCTTCCATTTGGTCTGGTGTATAACCTCCAAACGGGTGCGCGATATAGATAACCGGCAAATTCATCTTTGGTAAAATATCTACCTTAATGTCTTTGATGGCACCAATTCCGAAGAAAAATAGACCCGCAACCAATACTAAAATGGAAATGGGTTTGCGGAGTGCAAAACGTATTAAATTCATTAGGATTTATAATTAAAATTCATTTATAAATAAGTCAAAATTTCCTGTTGCAGCGACTTTCAATAAGTACGACTGCCACACATTATTATTGACAATATCTCGATCGATTTCAGCACGATTTAAAACATACATCGTTTGTGTTAAATCAGTCAAATCAGTTAAACCGTTTTTGTATAAAGTTGATTTTTGAACATAAGCTCTTTTCGCAGCATCAACCTGAATTGGCGCTTCGGCATAATTTTCCAAAGTGATTTTGATTTTATCTTCGGCAAAATTCAACTGTGATTTTAGTTCTCTATCAGCCTGATTGTATTCTTCCTGAATGGCTTGAGAAACAAATTTCTGAGCGCTTACTTGTTTGCTTGAACGGAATGGAGTGGTTAAATTCCAAGTAATTCCAACTCCAACTAAGTAATTGGTACGATCTGGATTTACGCCATCCCAATAGTTTCTCGTAAAAGCATTTTGATTGGTTGCATACGTATTATCAAATCCCGAAGCTCTGGTTTGTAAAACGCCAAAAGCACTCATCGTTGGATAATAAAATCTTTTATACAATTTAACTTGCTGGTTGCTGTAATCGATTTTCGTTTTATAGAATTGTAATAAAGGGTGAAGACCGTCTGTAGCAGTTTCTTTCGTTACTAACTCTTTCGGGATCTGAGTTACAAATAAAGTATCTGTAACGAAATCCTGAGGAGCAACGCCCATTAAATCGACTAATTTGTTGTTTTGTTCTTTAACGAAGTTCTTTGCCAAGTTTAAAGCGATTTTAGCTTTAGAAACTTCTGCAGTTGCCAAAGTAGAATCGACTCCTGCTAATAATCCGTTTTTAACTCTCGCTGCAGCAGTCTTTTTGAAAACTTCTGCGCGGTCTAAGTTTTTTTGTTGCGAAATCACTAATCTCTGGCTGGCCAATAAATTTAAATAAGCAGCTGAAATTTTGATTTCCTGCTGGAATTTCTCCTGCTGCAAATCTTTTTCTTTAGCCTGAACATCAATTTTAGATAAATTGATTTTTTCCTGTGTTTTTCCGAAAGTGAAAAAATCCCAGTTCATGTTGACTAAATAAAGCGCACCAAACGCCGAATTCCAGTTTTGCTCTGGAAGAGGTAAACCAGATGAAGCAACTCCTAAACCTCCAAATCCGTAAAGTGGTCCGTTTTGTCCGTTTACAGTTCCGTAATCTTGCTGAGCCGATAAATTTAAGTTCGGCAGGTAATCACGGCGAGATTGTTTTAGAGTCTCTTTTGATGCATTGGTGTAATTGTTTTTTGCTCGGATAGAACCGTAGTTTTCAAGACCTGTTTTTACTGCTTCTTTTAAAGACAGGGTTTGAGCATAACCGATTGAGGCAAAAATCAATAAAAATAAAAAGGTAATTTTTTTGAAATACATAAACTCAAGGTGTGAAATAGAATGTTTTGATGGAACAAATTTATTTCTCTTATACTGATAAAAGTCAGGTTAAGTGATGTACTGCACTAGTAAATGACGAATTGAATTGGTCATTTTTTGAAAAAAATAATTAAATATTTGTTCGTACTTTGTAACCTATTTCACAATTAAGAATGAACAAAAAAAATGATAATATACTGGATAACAAATGGTGGCAAGAAGTTGCTGTTATCCTTTTTTCCTTTACCATTTATACCTTAAAAAACGATTGGATGCTCATTAGTTCATTCACATCTATCTTAATGGGGGTATTTTTCTATTGCATTTTATACCTGCACGCACAGTTTAACCGTTTCTTTTTACTTCCAATTTTATTCAAAGCCAATAAACCTTTTACTTATATCATTTTAACGCTGTTTGGAGTTTTTGTTTTTTCGGTTTTGCTTTATGAAATTACAATGATGGACATGTTTGCTAAATGTCATTTGTACCAAAATTCACATCAAAGAAGTTATGCCTACCAATTGGCAAGCGTTTTAGGAACTTTGGTCTGTATTCTGAGTCCGATTATTGTGTTTAAATTTTATCGTATTCACAGAAAACAAACCGACGCGGCTTTATTGTTCAATCAAATGCAATTGAATTCATTGAAAGGACAATTAAATCCGCATTTTTTATTTAATACGTTTAATACACTTTACGGAATCAGTCTTCAATTTCCAGAAAGAACACCCGATTTAATTATGAAAGTCTCGCAGTTAATGCGTTACCAACTAGAAAGTAACGGTAAACAATGTGTTTCTTTAGAAGACGAATTGGAGTTTATAAACAGTTACGTTCAATTGGAAAAAGAACGTGTGGGTTATCGTTGTGAGATTAATTTTGAAAGTAAAGTAGATATTGAATATACGTATAAAATAGCTCCGATGCTGCTAATTGCATTTATCGAAAATGCCTTTAAACACGGAACATGCGCTATCGAAAATTGCTTTGTAAAAATAAATATTTCTGTAGAAAACGGATTGCTGCATCTTCATGTGGCGAATTCAATTCCGAAGAAAAATGATGTGATTTCGACTAAAATCGGTTTAAAAAATACGATTGAACGTTTGAATTTAATTTATGGAAAAGACTATAAATTAGAAGTTCAAGACGATAAACAAGTTTATATTGTTGATTTAGAAATACAACTTAAAAAGTTTGTAGGATGAGAGAAACAAAGAAATGCATTATTGTAGATGACGAACCCGCTGCGCATTATGTTTTGGCTAATTATATCAAACAGAATCCGCAGTTGGAGTTGGTTTTTCAGGGCTATAATGGCATCGAAGCAATGAATTATCTCAGAGAAAACACAGTCGATTTAATGTTTCTGGATATCAATATGCCTGAGATTTCAGGAATGGAATTGCTTAAAATTCTTCCAACACATCCTAAAACGATCTTAACGACAGCTTATTCTGAATTTGCTTTAGAAAGTTATGATTATGGTGTAATTGATTATTTGCTGAAACCGATTTATTTTCCAAGGTTTTTGAAGGCAATTGATCGTTTTTTTGCTACAGAAAGTGTCAAGCAAAAAGCAGAAGAAACAGTAAATTCTGTGAATGTAAAAGTAGATGGTTATTTGATGAATATCGAATTGGATCAGCTTTTGTTTGCCCAAAGTTTTGGAAATTATGTAAAGCTTCATACGACCAAAAGAACGTATTTGGCTTCTATAACGACAACAGAATTTGAAAAATGTTTGCCAGAAAAGAGTTTTATGCGCATTCATAAATCATACATCGTTGCTTTAGACAAAATTGATGGAACTGAAAAAGATTTTGTAGTTATTAAAAACGAAAGAATCCCGATCGGAATTACCTATAAAAGAGAATTGACAGACAGATTGAAAAAGCTTGAATTGTAAACGTAATTTACTCTAAAGCTTAATTTTAAAGGGATTTTATTTTTTTATAAAATCATTTTCTCTTCTTGTTATTGTAATAAAAAAAGTGTTAATTTTAATACGTTATTTGAAGTTTAATTAAAAAAATGAAACTATGAAAAACGTGCTTTTGTCTTTTGCTTTTTTATGCAGTAGTTTTTTAATTGCGCAAGAAGGAACGAATATGAAAAAAGTAATCACACCTCCAGAACTGGTTCGATTAGCTTTTGAAAAAGAATACCCAGGAAAAGTGCCTGTCTGGTCTGAAGAATATGTAGGAGACGATGCAGATGAAATTAGATTTGAAGCACGATTTAATGTAACTGATATAACCAAAGCAGTTGCGATTTACGATAACTTAGGAAGCATGAAAGCTTTTGAATTGCAGATTCCGTTTAGAGATCTTCCAATAAAAGCCCAATCTTATCTGAAAAAGAATTATAAAGCAAAAGAAGTTTTAGAAATCGCAAGAGTAGTAGATGATAAAAACAAAACAACGTACGAAGTTGGTGTAACCAAAGACACCAAATTTTATGATGTTGTTTTCGATAAAGATGGAGGATTTGATGTTTCTATCGAAAAGAATTAAAAAGCATTACTAATTCAAATATTATTTGAAATGACGAACCCGATAAGTGTTTAAAAGCTTATCGGGTTTTGTTTTTTTATTTTTTGTTTCAGGTTTCAAGTTTCAGGTTGATATTCTTTGTGTGTTTTTAACCGCAAAGAGCGCAAGTTTTTTAAACTATACGAATAGAAATGCAAAGTTCGCAAAGCTTTATGTGAAAAACTTTGCGAACCTTGCGTAAACCTTAGCGTTCTCTGCGGTTAAACCTGAAACCTGAAACCTGAAACTTTTAAAGCATCATTCCGCCAGAAACTTCAATTCTTTGAGCGTTTACCCAGCCTGCATCTTCTGAACATAAAAAGGCAACAACACCTCCAATATCGTCAGGAAGACCAACTCTTCCTAAAGCTGTTACAGAAGCAATTTGCTGGTTCATTTGTTCATTATCACGAACGACACCACCTCCAAAATCAGTTTCTATGGCACCTGGAGCAACGATATTGGCTCTAATTTTTCGTGCGCCTAATTCTTTTGCTTGATATTTTGTCAAAGTTTCCATTGCACCTTTCATAGATGCATAAGCCGCGTAACCTGGGAACGAAAATCTAGCTAAACCAGTAGAAATATTTACAATTCCACCGCCGTCGTTCATTGCGTTCAATCCTTTTTGTGTAAGGAAAAATGGACCTTTAAATTGAATATTAGTCAACGTGTCAAATTCTGCTTCAGTTGTTCCGATGAAAGAATTGTGAATTCCGATTCCAGCGTTGTTTACTAAGAAATCAAATCTGTCTGTTTTAAAAGTGTCTTTCAAAACGGTTTTTACTTGTTCGAAGAAAGAATCAAAAGTGCTTGATTCTGCAACGTTTAATTGCAACGCAGCCGCTTTTTGACCCAAACTTTCAATTTCTGAAACTACAGCGTCAGCTTCGTCTTTTTTACTGTTGTATGTGATAATTACATCCAATCCTTTTTTTGCAATTGCAATTGCCATGTTTTTTCCTAAACCTCTGCTACCGCCTGTAACTAGAGCTATTTTTGTATTTACTGCCATTTTTTTGTTGTTAATTGTGAGTTGTTAATTATGAATGTTTGTCCTTCTACTGCTCAAGAAGATAATCGTTGAGTCTTATTTGTGAATATTTTTAACACATAGAAACATAGAATTTATTACGCTGAAAAGAGTAAAGAAAGAAAGAAACTAGTTTCTAACACATAGCTATGTGTATTTAAATAAGTGAAACGTCTTTTTTTAAGTTTCTAAATCTATGTTTCTATGCGTTTAATTTATGAATGCATTGCATTAAAATGATTTCTCAAATCTTCTGCGCTTGCGTGTAATCTGGTTTCGCTTGTACCGAAAGTCAGTTCTTGTTTGCCTTCTTTCAATTGTTCGAAAATAGATTCGATAAAACTGCTCACGCTTGGATGCGCGTCGTGAAGTCCTATTCCGCCTAAATCTGTGTTTAATGCGGGTGGAATAATTTCGATTACTTCAATATTTTTCTCTTTTAATAAATGACGTAGCGAAAGTGTAAACGAACGGAAAAACGCTTTTGTAGCTGAATAAACAGGAACTTTTGCAAAAGGAGAAAATGCCAATCCAGAAGTCGTATTCATTACGGTTTTAAGAGATGGTAACTGAATAAATAATGAAGTTAAATGTAATGGAGCTTCAATATTTGTAGTAAGCTCATTTTTCATGTTTTCATAAAAATCAGCATCCGTTATTGTCATCCAATTTTGAATTCCAGCGTTGTTTACTAATACATTTAAGTCTGGATGATTTGCTGCCGTCCATTCGTAAAGCGCAATTCGTTCTTCTTCTAAAGACAAATCGCATACTTTAGTAATAACAGTTGGGAATTTTGCTTTTACTTCTTCTAAAAGAGAAGCTCTTCTTCCGCAAATAATTACCGTATTATTTTCTTGAATGAATCGTTCTGTAAGTCCAAGTCCGATACCGCTTGCACCGCCAGTTATTAAGATTTTGTTGTTTGATAAATTCATTTTTTCGATCTTTTAATTTGATGAGACAAAGTTAGGAACGAAGCAGCGCTGGAGAATTGTAAATATCAAACCGATGTTTGCGAAATTCAAATCAGTTGTAAAATTCAAATTTCTCATTTTATGTCATTGCGAGGAACGAAGCAACCGCACTAGTAAAATTTGCAAGTTTGATTCAGCAAGTGAGATTGCTTCAATTCCTCGCAATGACAATTAAGATCGGAAAGCTAAGGGCGTATAAGTAGTTTGTTTTTTAAAGAAATTAGAGAAATGCGCTAGTTCTTCAAAACCAAGAGAATAGGCAATTTCAGAAATATTCCAGTCTGTCTGCTTCAAAAGTATTTTGGCTTCGTTTGTTAGTCGGTTGCTAATTAATTCTGTGGTGGTTTTTCCGGTGTTTTCCTTTAAAACCTTATTTAAATGATTGACATGCACAGATAAACGTGCAGCGAAATCTTTTGCTGTTCTCAATTCTAATCGCTGATTTGGCGATTCGATTGGGAATTGTCTTTCCAACAATTCAGCAAATAAAGAAGAGACTCTCGCAGCCGAATTATGCTTAGAATATAATGCTGTAATGGGTTGTAATTTTTGTCCGAAATGAATTAACTCTGCAACATAATTTCGAATTAAATCATACTTATATATATAATCGGAATTTATTTCTTTTTGTATTTTGTTGAAAATCAAATTAACTTCATCAACTTCTTCATCAGAAAGCTGAAAAATTGGATATCCGTCTGAAGCGAAAATAGGAAGTTCATCCAAATCGATTCCGCTTTTGTTTTTAGATAAAAACTCGCTTGTAAAAACACAAAACTGCCCGCCTTGATTGGTGTCTTGCGGTAAATAATTGTATGGAATTTTAGGGGTTGCAAATAACAATCCTTGTTTCTCAATTTCGATTACTTTATCGGCATATTCTGCTTTATTATGGCCTCGAATCAAACTTATTTTGTAATAAGCTCTGCGGTCATAAGGCATTCCAGGTTTTCCTTTCATGCGTTCCAAAAGTTCTTTGATATCAAACACATTAAAATGTCCAATTTCTTTTTGAATGTCATTTGGAAGCAAAGAATTTGGATCAACTGTTGATCCTTCTGTAATGTCCTGATAAAATGAATCTAGAGATTTCATATTGTAGTGAATTGTAAAATTCAAATATACGAAAAAAAAGTTTTTTGCCACGAAGGCGCTAAGGCACGAAGTTTTTTTATCTTGCTTGAGAGTTTCTCGCAAAGTCGCTGAGACGCAAAGTTTTTCATGTT
Source organism: Flavobacterium sp. HJSW_4 (assembly GCF_042436695.1). NCBI lineage: Bacteria > Pseudomonadati > Bacteroidota > Flavobacteriia > Flavobacteriales > Flavobacteriaceae > Flavobacterium > Flavobacterium sp. HJSW_4. The sequence goes on along the minus strand of NZ_JBHNPP010000034.1, from coordinate 30,786 downwards.
TTTGTCATTTCGAGGAATGAGAAATCACAAATGATGCGTTTAGATATTACTTAAAAAAAACTTTGTGTCTTTGTGCCTTTGTGGCAAAACCAAATCAAAACAAACTTCCCTGCACAAACTCAGGCTCAGGATTATTCCCAAATTCAATTGAATCAATGACAAAAAACTGTTTGTTTACAGGATCAAATTCTCTTAAAATAATTTCGTTGCATAGAAAATCAATTTCAATGGTAGTAAAAAGCTGAGAGGCTATTTTTAGATTTTCGGGAGTTAAGCGTCGTCCGATTGACATGTGCGGATCGTCGCTTTTTTTGAGTTTTAAAGATTTCAGTGTTTCGTGAATCTTTTTCATTATGGGTTTTAGATTGTTTTTAGATTCTTCGTTTGGAGCAATAAAAAAAGCTCCAGCATTTTCATAAGAACCAAAATGATCTAAATATACTTGAGAAGGTGTAAAAGTATCGCAGATTTTAGTAAGCTTTTGTTTAATGGAATTGAGTTGAGAATCGTCAATTTGGAATTCGCAAATCGTAATATGTGCTTCAGAATTGCAGCTGTTGTACCAATTCTTGTAAACTTTACTTTTCAAAAGATCTTTCATCTCTTTGACAGTGTCCACAACTGGTTTTGAGTAGAATACTACAGAATACGTTTTCTCCATTTTTAAGGCTTTGAAATACAAATTTAAAGCTTTCCTTTCAAATGTAGTCTATGTAGAATTTCAGATTTCAATAAACCGCTTCCGCCTCCAAAATGCTCGATAACTTCAACATCTGGCTGGTTTTTTAGACAGAAAGAAGTAAATTCTTTTTCGACATGATCTTCGATTGCAGAACTCAAAAGAACAACATCAATTTTATTATTTTGAAAGTATTCTTTTGCTTCTTTTTCATTATTAAAAGCAACTGCATTCCATTCTTCATAGGCATTAACCAGACGAAGTAGAATTGCCAAAATTGCTTCGTTTTTTCCGAGTAATAAAAATTCTAACTTTTTCATATTCTTTGAGGTTCTAAGTTTCTAAGCTTTTAATTATCTAATTGTCACATTATCAAATTTGAATCATTCGCAAAAATAAGTAGGGTTTTGGTAAAAGAGACTTAATCTAGGACAAGAAATATATTTTTTGAACTTTTTTTAGAGAGTTTATGTACGAATATGATATTTTATTTTGCTAAAATTTAGTTAAAGTATATTTTGATACTGTTTTGCATTACAATTACTTAAGGTTTTTGACTGCGATTAATGTTGTTAAAATTTTCATGGAATGAGGAAAACCGTAAGGTATTGTCTTTTTAGGGCTTTACTTTTGGCATGTTGAAATTTGAAAACAAATGTTGTTTTTACCTTTTTTAGAATACCATTTTTTAAGTTTTAACATTCATGTTTTTTGGAGAAACATTTTTTTTGAATTAAATTTTGACATATTCATTTGATCGTGGGTAATTGTATAAGAGTTTGCACTATACATTAATGTCTAATTTTTAAGGGTTTTGAAAGGAAGTCGACGGACTGAATTTTAAAACCCTTTTTTTTAGAATATAAATGAAAAGGCAAACAGCCAAAATTGAATGATGTCGGTGTTGATTTTGAACTTTTGAGGCGAAAATCCGTAGTAGTTTTTGAAGGCAGCCGAAAAATGCGATACATCTTTATAACCGCATTTATACGCCGTTTCGCTTACTGTAGCGGTTTTACTTTGAAATAATTCTTTAGCGTGCTCCATTCTCAATTTAATGATATAGCTTTTTACAGTTGTTCCAAAACAAGCTTTAAAGCCTTTTTTTAATTTGAATTCGTTAAGCGAAATAAGTCTGGAAAGTTCCGGTAGAGTAGGTGTGTTTCTATAATCGTTTTCTAATATTTTTTTTGCTTCTAAAAGTTTGTTGTAATCTTCATCGTTAATTTTTTCTGAAGCTAAAGGTTTGACAATTAATGTTTCAAGCTGATGAATAAGCAGCTCTTTAATTTTACTTTCAATATAAATTCTTTTTAAAAGACCTTCTCTCGTACAGTTTTTTATTTCGGATGTTACCCACTGAATTGCTGGTGTAAAAGGAAGATATTTAGACGTTAAATAACAAGATTGTTGCTGAAGAATTTTTTTTGAAAATTTTTCATGCAGCTGCCAGTCTTCGTTTATAATGTTATAATAGAATTCCTTAGAAAGTATAATCGACAGATAGTTTACATGTTTGTGAGCTGGAATTTTAAACGAGCCTTTAAAATTATTGGTGTAAAAAATATTATGCGTGTTTTCTTTAGAATATTTTTCGCTTTCCAATTGATCGATATGTGTTTCTACATTGCTGCTGTAAATAAAATTCATGACAATCGATTCTTCATCAATTTCAAAAAGAACAGTTTTAGAGCTCGAAAAATTCAACTGAGTATCAAGCAAAACTAAACCTTCAGTGATGAGATGCCGGCTAATTATTTGCTCAGAATCATTATTTTGAATATGGACATTTTCTTCGGTTAAAATACTTTTTGGATAATATTTATCTCCAATTTGAATTTTAATTATAGGCGTTTGAGAGTTTAGAAGTGTGGCTTTGATTTTCAAAATATAATCCGTTTTTACAAAATAATAATCCGTTTTTCCCTATCTTTTTTGAAGGCGTTGATGGTACTTTTGCAACAAAGTTATTTATAATTAGTCTAATTAAAGATATGTCAACTCAAAAATTTTTATTTGCCAGTTTATTTTTTCTAAGCACGTTCTTATCATTTTCCCAGCAAAATCAAGGCTTCGAAGTGTCTGGAAAAGTTGTTGAAAATTCTGGAGAAACAATTCCGTTTGCAACAGTCATTATCGAAAAAACAGGTTTAAGTGTTATTTCAGATGAAAACGGAAAATATATTTTAAAAAATGTACCATCAGGAAAACATACATTAAAAATCTCAGCAATGGGATTTGCAGTTCAGAAAAAACAGATTGAAGTTTCGGGTAACTTGGATGTTTCGATCAAAATGGAAAGTGAGTTGCAGGAATTAGAAAGTGTAACCGTATTAGGAAGATCGCAAACGGATAAAGTAAATAAACAAGCTTATAGTGTAACTGCAATTGATGCTAAAAAACTGCACAATTCCACTTTAGATTTATCGCATGCTTTAGACCGTGTTTCTGGAGTTCGTAACCGTGAAGCAGGTGGAGTGGGGTCAAGATCGGAACTTTCGATTAATGGATTCTCAGGAAATCAGATTAAGGTTTTTATTGACGGAGTTCCGATGGACAATTTTGGTTCTTCTTTTCAAATGAACAATATTCCAATCAATCTTGCCGATCGTGTAGAAGTCTATAAAGGCGTTGTGCCAATTTGGCTTGGAGGAGATGCTTTGGGAGGTGCAATAAATATTGTAACCAACAGCAAACCAAGAACTTTTGTAGATGCTTCTTATTCATTCGGATCTTTTAATACGCATCGTTCTAGCATAAATGCGGGTTATACGGCAAAAAGTGGTTTTACAACAGAAATTAATGCTTTTCAGAATTATTCAGACAATGATTATTGGGTAAATGTAGATGTGGCAGATCTAACTACTGGAGCTTATTTTCCGAATCAAAGAGTGAGACGTTTTCATGATAAATATCGTAACGAAACGGTAATTTTTAATGTTGGTATAACTGGAAAAAAATATGCTGATAAATTGATGATTGGTTTTACAGGTGGAGAAAATCAAGCAGATATTCAGACTGGTGCAAGGATGGTAAGTGTTTTTGGGAAGATTTACAGAAAAGGAAGCATCGTTATGCCAACTTTAAAATATCAGGTAAAAGATTTATTTACTAAAGGATTAAACGTAAATGTAACAGGAAATTACAATTTTGGTTACGAACAAAATATTGATACTGTTTTTAGAAGATACAATTGGTTTGGCGATTATAAGGAGTATGAAGGAGCAGGGGGAGAAAGAAGCCGTACGCTACGTAAATTTTACAACAATAACGGAATTGCTACAGCAAACGCGACCTATTCGCTTGGAGAAAAGCACTCTTTCATGCTTAACAATACTTTCAATACGTTCGATCGAAAAGAAAGTGACGAATTAGTTCCAGAATCATTGGTTTACAAACAGCCTAAAAAAACGCAGAAAAATGTTTTAGGTTTAGGTTATAAATTGGATTTAACTTCAAAATGGAGTACGTCTGTATTCTTAAAAGATTATTCGTTAAAAACTACTTATACAAGAAGTTACAATCCGTCAGGAAATGCTGGAGATATTGCTTATCAATTGTATATTGACAAGACTTCAGCAACAGGATATGGTGGAGCGACAAGCTATTATTTGCGTCCAAATTTGCAAGTGAAAGCTTCTTATGAAAAGACGTACCGACTTCCAACTCCAGAAGAGATTTTTGGTAACGTAAATGACAACTTGGAAGGAAATCTTGCTTTAAAACCTGAAACAAGTAACAATTATAATGTTGGAGCAAGTTATCAGACGAGTTTTAATGTCAAAAATGCTTTATCATTTGATGTAAATCTTCTTCATAGAAATGCTGTCGATTTTATTCGCCCAACTTTGAATAACAATCAAACCATGACCACAAATGTGAATCAGGGAAAAGTGACCAATTATGGTATCGACGGAGAAATTAGATATTCATACGACAATCGTTTTACGGCAGGTTTCAACGCTACCTACCAGAATATTAGAAACAAAACAAAGTACGAACCTAATCAGGATTATGTTTCTGCATTTTATAATGATAGAATTCCAAATATGCCTTATCTGTTTGGTAATGCAGATGCTACAATGTTTTTTAATAATGTTTGGAAGAAAGGAAACAATCTGTCTGTAGGTTATAATCTGCTTTATGTTCATACCTATTATTTGTCTTGGCCAAGTATGGGAAGCAAGGACAGTAAATTAGAAATTCCACAACAATTCAGCCATGATTTGAATGCCGTTTATACAATGGCAAACGGAAAATACAACATTGCTTTAGAATGTAAAAACCTTTTAGATAACAAGCTTTACGATAATTTTTCATTGCAAAAACCAAGTAGAGCTTTCTATATCAAGTTGAGATATTATTTCAGTAAATCGAATAATTAATTTAATACAAACACCATAATACAATGAAAAAAAGTACAACATTAGCTTTATTATCAGCTGTTTTAGCTTTTACAGCTTTTTCTTGCAGCAGTGATTCTGATAAACCTGCAGATACAGGAGGAGGAAGCGATACAGGAAAAACTAAATATATCATTACGGCAACTACTGGAGCACAAGGAATTGCTGATTATTTGCTTACTACAGATGATATTTCTACAGGAGCTATCACTACGACAGGAAACGGATTGGAGCAGGATGGAACTTACCGTTATTACATCACTGCAAAAAACAATTTCTTCAGCTTGCTTTACGGACAAGGAAATCCTGGTGCTGTAACAACTTATAACTTAAATTCAGAAGGAAAATTAGTTAAAAAATCAAACTTTCAAGCAGAAACGGTACACGTATTTGCTGCTGTTAACAATGATATTTTGACGATTAAAGTTCCAAGAAGTGGTGCTTCTATCGCTTCAATGTATAAAATTGATGCTGAAAAATCTATTATTGTAGGTGAAGCGCAACAAGATACAAAAGTGCTTGCAGGAAATGGAGAAAGAGCTTTCTTTACATGGGCTACTCAAGTTGGAGATAAAGTGTACATGCCTTACATGAGCATTAAAGGAGATGGAAGCGACAATTTCGGAACTGCAAATCCAGATAGTACTTGGGTTGCTGTGTACAATTATCCAGAATTGAAATTAGAAAAAGTAATCAAAGATAACCGTACAAGTTATTTAGGAGAGTACTACACAAACGGATTATTTCAGGATGAAAACGGAGATGCTTACGGTTTCTCTGGAGCAGTTGCGCAAAGCAATTCTGTTTTAGCTTCTAAAAAACCTTCTGCTGTAGTAAGAATCAAAAAAGGAACTACAGAGTTTGATCAGTCTTATTTCTTTAATGTTGAAGAAAAATCTGGAGGATACAAAATTTCTTCTACTTCATACATTTCAAATGGTAAATTCTTATTGTTAATGTACGGAGAAGCTGGTAAAAAAGCTGGAGCTGTTAAATTGGCTGTTGTTGATGTTTACAACCAGACTTTCAAATGGGCTACAAATGTTCCTGAAACAATTACTATGGCTACAAGCCGCTACAACATTGCTACAGAAGATGGTAGTTCAGCGATTATCGGTTTGAATACACCTCAAGGAAACTGGATTTATACTGTTAATGGTTCAACTGGTGTTGCAACTAGAGGTATGAAAGTTGAAGGCGGACAAGTTACTGCAATCCAAAAATTAAAATACTAATTTTTTTTGCCGTGAGTCCTTTTCTCTGAGGGCTCGCGGTTTTTTTATTTATCCTATTTATCTATCCGAATATGTTTTCTTTTTCAAAACCAAAACCTAATACCCCTAAGAAAAAAAGTAAAAAGTCGCTTTTTAAACGCATCATGGCTTGGCTGCATTTGTGGCTTGGTTTGGCATCTGGAATTATTGTCGTTATTGTCAGTCTTACAGGCTGTATTTATGTTTTCGAAAATGAAATAAAAGATTTTATTGAAGACTGGCGTTTTGTAAAACCTCAGAAAGAAGCATTTTTATTGCCGTCTCAATTGGTTTCGATTGCAGATAAAAAAATGAAAGATAAGAAAGCTACAAGTGTAACTTTTGGTGCGAAAGATGAAGCTGCAATTGTAGGTTATTTTGTGGAGAAAAAAGAAGAAGGAGAAGGCGGCAGAGGTGAAGAAGGCAAAAATAAAAGAGAAGAGCGTAAAAAAGATTTAGCTCAAAACAAAGAAAAGTCAAAATCTGAACTGAAACCTCAAGGAAAACCTGGAGAAAAAGGCAAAGGAGAAAAGGGAAAAAAAGGTAAAGGCGGAAGAAGAAATGGTACTTTTATTAGTGTTTACATGAATCCGTATACGGGTGAAGTTTTAAATGTAAAGACTTTTTCTAGAGGAGATTCACCAGATTTTTTTAGATGGATTTTAAACGGACACCGTGCTTTATGGCTTCCTTATGATATTGGAAGACCGATTGTTGGAGTTGCAGTTTTAATTTTCGTTGTATTATTAATTTCGGGCATCGTTTTATGGTGGCCAACAAAATGGATTAAATCCATTATTGATAAAAGTTTTAAAATAAAATGGGATGCCAGCTTTAAACGTGTCAATTATGACATGCACAATGTACTTGGTTTTTACAGCTGTATTTTCCTGTTTTTCATTGCCGTAACAGGTTTAGTGTGGAGTTTTGGATGGTGGAGTAAATCGTTGTATTGGGTCACTTCTGGAGGAAAACCGTTGACAGAAAATCGCGAGTCTCCAAAATCTGATACGACAAACGTTAAAACATTCAATATCACAACAGCCGATAAAGTTTTATTGAATTTAAGAAAAGAAAATCCTCAGGCGGCCGGAATTATGATTAGTATTCCGGGAAAACCTGCAGATCCAATTGGTGCTTTTGTTTACAAACAAAGACACACTTTTTATAACATGGATCGATATAGTTTTGATCAGCAGAGTTTGAAAGAAATATCGATTAAAACACCTTTTTCAGGAAAGTATATCGAAGCTAATATTCCAGACAAAATCCGAAGAATGAATTATGATATTCACGTAGGAAGTGTTCTCGGACTTACGGGTAAAATTATTGCATTTTTGGCCAGTTTAATTTCTGCCAGTTTGCCAATTACCGGATTTATTATTTGGTGGGGAAAACAGAAATTTGGTAAAAAGAAACCTGCTGCAAAACCAAAAGTGGCAAGTAAAGCAATTCCCGCTCCTAAATTGAAAAATACAGCAGAACAAGAAGTTACTGCTTAAACATATAAAATTGGTTTTTATAATTCCTTTTTTGTTTTTTTTTTTTTTGATAAAAGGCAAAACTTGTAAAAGTTTTGCCTTTCCTTATTTTTAGTTATAACCGTTTGCTTTTAGCCATTCAGTACAATCTCGAGTCCAGAATTTGTTGGTGTCACTTATTCCTAATCCAAATCCGTGGCCGCCTTTTTCATAAATATGCATTTCTGCAGAAACGCCATTTTTCTTTAAAGCCAAATAATAATTAATGCTATTTTCTGGTATCACAACAGTATCATCAGTAGCATGAATTAAGAAAGTAGGAGGCGTTTTAGAAGTCACTTTCTTTTCATTCGAATAAGAATCTATCAACTCTTTTGAAGGATTTTTGCCAAGTAAATTAGTTTGCGAACCTTTATGCGTAATTTCATTTTCCATTGAAATTACAGGATAAATCAATAATGAAAAATCAGGGCGAGCGCTTACTTTATAAGCCGATTCATAAACTTTATCATCATAATGAGTAGATGCAGTTGAAGCCAAATGTCCTCCGGCTGAAAAACCTAAAATTCCAACTTTGTTAGGATCAATATTCCATTTTACTGCATTTTGCCTTACATATCGAATAGCTTCTTGAGCATCTTGCAATGGACCAACATTTTTATTTTTCATTGTTAAATCGGTTGGCATTCTGTATTTTAAAACAAATGCAGCAATTCCTATACTGTTGAACCATTCTGCGACTTTTGTTCCTTCTTTGTCAAATGCCAAATGTGTGTAACCACCTCCAGGACAAATAACTACAGCAGTCTGATTTGGTTTTGTTTCTTTCGGAATAAAAATGCTTAAAGTAGGAATAGAAACCTGACTTGTGCTTTGCATTTTCCCATCTTTTAATTCTGGTTTTTCTTTATAATCTGGCGCTTTTATTTCGTCTGGGATTTTGTTCCAAAGCGGAATCACCTGATCTTGTGCGTTTGCACTAAATATTCCTGTAAAAAGAAGAAAACCAAAGGCAATTCTTCTTATCGTTTGTGTTTTTGCAGTTTTCAATTTGATTTTAATTAATTGTTTTACAATTGTTTATTTGGTTTTGCTGAAAGAAATTCAAAAGCTTACTTTAAAAGATAAAAATACATCAATACAGGCTCTCAAAACAAAGATTTCAGGACAATTTTACCCCATAAAAAGTATGAATTTAACCTATTAGCTTTTAACAAATATATTGTTTAATGTGTAATTTTGTATTCTTTTTTTTATATAAAATGTTTATTTAAGGAGTTAAAATAATTTTTTATACAATATTATTTGGATTGTACAGATTAAAAACTATATTTGTGCAATCGATTACATTAATTTTCTTTAAAGCTGTTAATTTATTGATTTTAATATTTTTAGAAAGCAGTAAATATAGTCTTTGAAGATTACCAAAAATTACGAACTATAATACCCACTTACTATGAATCAAACCGAAACTGTTGCAGCAAATCAAAGCATTACAACTACTGGAAAATACCGTTGGAGTATTTGTGCCTTGCTGTTCTTTGCAACTACAATCAATTACCTTGATAGACAAGTACTTTCGTTAACTTGGAGTGATTTTATCGCGCCAGAATTTCATTGGACTAATAACGATTACGGAAACATTACCGCTTTATTTTCAATCTTCTACGCAGTTTCATTATTGTTTGCAGGAAGATTTGTGGATTGGTTAGATACTAAAAAAGGATTTCTTTGGGCAATCGGAATTTGGTCTGTAGGAGCTTGCCTTCATGCATTCTGCGGTATTGCAACTTCAGGAATTATTACTGGCAATTGGTTTGTAGGTTTTCATGGTTCAAAAGAAATAATCAGTACAATAAGCGATACAGCATTGGTAATCAATGTGAGTGTAGCTTTATTTATTTTTGCTCGTTTCGTTTTAGCAGTTGGAGAAGCAGGAAACTTCCCGGCAGCGATCAAGACAACAGCAGAATATTTTCCTAAAAAAGACAGAGCATTTGCAACTAGTATTTTCAACGCAGGAGCAACAGTTGGAGCTTTAGCGGCGCCGATTACAATTCCTTTCATCGCAAAATCTTTCGGTTGGGAAATGTCATTCATCATCATTGGAGCTTTAGGTTTTGTATGGATGGGATTCTGGATGTTTATGTACGATAAACCAGAGAAGCATTCAAAAGTTTCTGCAGAAGAATTAGCTTATATTCAGCAAGATGATATTGCAGATAGTAAAATAGGTTTTAAACCAGAAGCAAAAGGTAAAGTGTCTCTAATTGAATGTTTTAAATACAAACAAACATGGGCATTTGCTTTCGGTAAATTTATGACAGACGGAGTTTGGTGGTTTTTCTTATTCTGGACACCAGCTTACCTAAGTTCTGTTTACGGAATGGATTCTACAGAAGCGGCACTTCCTTTATTTGTGCTTTATATGATCACTTTATTGTCAATTATTGGAGGATGGCTTCCGACTTATTTCGTAGAGAAAAAAGGAATGAATCCGTACGAAGGAAGAATGAGAGCAATGTTAATTTTTGCGTTTTTCCCACTATTAGCTTTGATCGCACAGCCTTTAGGATATATCAGTTACTGGGTTCCAGTAATTATCATCGGAATTGCAGGTGCGGCCCACCAATCTTGGTCGGCAAATATTTTTACAACTGTTGGAGATATGTTTCCTAAAAAAGCAATTGCAACGATAACAGGAATTGGAGGTTTAGCAGGTGGAATTGGTTCAACTTTAATCAATAAAGGATCTGGAGTGTTATTTGACCATGCAAAAGAAACGAATATGGTTTTTATGGGATTCAAAGGAATTGAGGCAGGATATTTTATTATTTTCTCAATTTGTGCAATTTGTTACTTGACAGGTTGGATTGTAATGAAATCATTGGTTCCTAAATATGCTCCGATTACTGATCTTTAAAGAAAAATTAGCCAAATTGAAATAATTTTTTCGTTTCAATTATGCTATTTAAATATAAAAATATAATTTTGTGCAATCGATTACATTAATTTAAAATTATGACAAAATATAGTTCAAGATACGCGTCAAGCCCTGAAGCTGTTAAAAAGTATGACACACAGCAATTGAGAGAAGAATTCTTAATTGATGATTTAATGCAGGAAGATGAAGTAGTGTTGGTTTATTCTCACTACGACAGATACATTGCAGGTTCTGCAGTTCCTGTAAAAGGCGATTTGGCTTTAGAAACTATAGATCCGCTTAAAGCTCCATATTTTTTAGAGCGTAGAGAATTAGGGATTATCAATGTTGGAGGAAGTGGTTCTGTTGTTGTTGAAGGAACAACTTATGAGTTAGGTTTTAAAGATGCTTTGTATATCGGAGCTGGAAATAAAGAAGTGGTTTTCAAAAGTGATGACAGCAGTAATCCAGCAAAATTCTATTTGAATTCTGCACCAGCTCACACTACTTACCCAACTAAAAAAGTAAGTTTAGCTGAAGCTAATAAATTACAGTTAGGAACAATGGAAACAGCTAATCACCGTACTGTAAACCAAATGATTATTGGAAGCGTGGTTACGACTTGCCAATTGCAAATGGGAATGACGGAATTAAAACCGGGAAGTGTTTGGAATACAATGCCAGCACACGTTCACGATCGTAGAATGGAAGTTTATTTCTATTTAGATATTCCACAAGATCAGGCAGTTTGCCACTTTATGGGACAACCGCAAGAAACAAGACATATCTGGATGAACAATCATCAAGCAGTTATTTCTCCGCCTTGGTCAATTCACTCAGGTTCAGGAACTAGTAACTATACTTTTATCTGGGGAATGGCTGGTGAGAACTTAGATTACGGAGATATGGATGTTTGTAAAATCACTGATTTAAGATAAGAAAATGACAAATTTATTTGATATAAAAGGAAAAGTTGCCCTTATCACAGGAAGTACGCACGGACTGGGAATGGCAATGGCAAAAGGATTAGGTCAGGCGGGTGCAACAATTGTTGTAAACGGAAATTCTTCTCAAGAAAAAATTGATAATGCTGTAGCAGAATTAAAAAGTGAAGGCATCAATGCAGTGGGTTACAAATTTAATGTAACAGAAGAGCAAGAAGTAAAAGCAGCTGTTCAGAAAATTGAAAGCGAAGTTGGGCCAATCGATATCTTAATCAACAACGCTGGAATTATTAAAAGAATTCCGCTTTTAGATATGGAAGTTTCAGATTTCAGAGAAGTAGTTGACATTGATTTAGTAAGTCCGTTTATCGTTTCTAAGCACGTTGCAAAAGGAATGATTGAAAGAAGACAAGGAAAAATCATCAATATATGTTCTATGATGAGTGAGTTGGGTAGAAATACCGTTTCTGCTTATGCTGCTGCAAAAGGCGGTTTAAAAATGCTTACGAAAAACATGGCAACAGAATGGGCAAAATACAATGTTCAGATCAACGGAATCGGTCCTGGATATTTTGCGACAGAACAGACAAAACCAATTAGAGTTGATGGACATCCGTTTAATGATTTTATCATTAGCAGAACACCAGCGGCTAAATGGGGAGATCCAAGCGATTTAGCCGGAGCAGCGATATTTTTATCATCAAAAGCGAGTGATTTTGTAAACGGTCACATTTTATATGTTGATGGAGGAATTCTTGCAACAATCGGAAAACCTTCAAACGAAGAATAATTTTCAAATTATATTTTAAAAGAAATGAGCCAGACATTCATACACGATAATTTTTTATTAGAAAATAAATATGCTGAAGAGTTGTACCACAATTACTCAAAAAATCAGCCAATTATAGATTACCATAATCACTTAAACCCACAGTTTATTGCTGAAGATAAAATCTTTGAAAATATTACTCAAGTTTGGATTAACGGAGATCATTACAAATGGCGTGCAATGCGTACATTAGGAATTAACGAACAGTTTGTAACAGGAAACGGATCTGATAAAGATAAGTTCTTAAACTGGGGAAAAACAGTTCCGTATACAATGCGTAACCCATTATACCACTGGACGCATTTAGAATTAGCTCGTTATTTTGATATTTACGATTTATTGAATGAGAAATCTGCAGAGAAAATCTATATCGAAACTTCTGAGAAAATTAATTCTCCAGCGTACAGCACGCAAAACCTTCTTAAAAAAGTAAATGCTGAATTAGTTTGTACTACAGAAGATCCAATTGATTCTTTAGAATTTCACCAAAAGTTCGCGAACAACTCAACTGGAATCAAGATGAGTACGGCTTTCAGACCTGATAAAGCCATCTTAATTGCTAATGATGGATATAATGCATATCTGGACACATTAGGGGATGTGTCCGGAGTTGCAATTAATACTTATGCTGATTTACAGTCTGCTTTAAGAAAAAGAATCGAATTCTTTAATGCAAACGGATGTAAATTAAGTGATCACGGATTAAATCAAATTGATTTTGAAAACTTTACAGAAAGTGAAGTAAACGCTATTTTCAAAAAGAAAAGAGAAAACGGCGAATTATCTCCAGAAGAAGTTTTAAAATTCCATAGTGCAATTTTAGTTTTCTTATCAGAAACGTATCATGAGTTTGGATGGGTGCAACAATTTCACTTAGGTGCATTACGTAACAACAATGCTCGTATGCACAGAATTTTAGGTCCAGATACAGGATGGGATTCTATTGGAGATTATCCACAAGCTCAAAAATTATCTGCATTCTTAAATGCATTAGATAGTAAAGATAAATTGACTAAAACTATTATCTATAACTTGAATCCTGCTGATAACGAAGTTATGGCAACAATGATTGGAAACTTCAACGACGGAAGCGTTCGCGGAAAAGTGCAATTCGGATCAGGATGGTGGTTTTTAGATCAAAAAGATGGAATGACAAAACAATTGAATGCACTTTCTAACATGGGCTTAATTAGCTGTTTTGTTGGAATGTTGACAGATTCTAGAAGTTTCTTATCATTCCCAAGACACGAATATTTTAGACGTATTTTATGTAATCTTCTTGGAGACGAAATCAAAAGAGGAGAATTGCCAAATGATATGGAATGGATCGGAAAATTAGTTTCTGATATCTCATACAATAACGCAAAAGAGTATTTCAAATTCTAACAAAAAGTTTTTTTGGAACCATTAAGACATTAAGAAAATTAAGTTTTTGGGGTAATAAATGATTTACTTAAATAAAGATAATTAAGCAAGCAGGCTTAATAAGCTTAACTTTTACTAGCAAAGAAAACATATAGTAAAACTTAATTTTCTTAATGCCTTAATGGTAAAAATAAATATAAAAATAATATGAGTAGAGTAGTTGCATTTGGAGAAATCATGCTTCGTCTTTCGACGGAGAGACACTTACGTTTTTCACAATCTACAGCATTTGGTGCTACATACGGAGGTGGAGAATTCAATGTGTGCGTTTCGTTGGCAAATTATGGCATTAATGCTGAATTTGTATCTAGATTACCTGAAAACGAAATTGGTTTTTCGGCTTTAAAAGAAATGCGAAAAATGAATGTCGAATCTAAAAACATGGTTTATGGAGGAGAACGTTTAGGGATTTATTTCTTAGAAACTGGTGCAGGAACTCGCGGAAGTAATGTAGTTTACGATCGTGCGCATAGTGCCATGTCGACTATTCAAAAAGGTATGGTGGATTGGGAAAAAGTTTTAGCTGGAGCTGAATGGTTTCACTGGAGCGGAATTACACCAGCAATTTCAGAAAGTGCAGCAGAAGCTTGTTTAGAAGCAATTAAAGTCGCTCATAAATTGGGAGTTAAAATCTCATGCGATTTAAACTATAGATCAAAACTTTGGCAATACGGAAAAACGCCAAGTGAAGTAATGCCAGAAATGCTAAAATACAGCAATGTAATTTTAGGAGATATCGATACGGCTTATTTCATGTTAGGAATTCCAAAAGTAAACCCAAATTATCAGGATGAGAAATCGCTTCCAGCAGTTTACGATAAATTGTTCGAATTGATTCCGAATTTGAAAATTGCAGCAACAACACTTCGTTATTCTGTAAGTGCTTCACACCAAAGAATTGGCGGAATTTTATACGACGGAAAAGCAATTCACAGCGCTGCTGTTAAAGAAGTTACTCCGGTTGTAGATCGCGTAGGAAGTGGAGACGCTTTCATGGGCGGACTAATTTATGGTTTATTAGAATATCAAAATAATAACCAAAGAGCATTAGATTTTGCAGTAGCTGCTTGTTGTTTAAAACATACTATTGCAGGAGATTACAACTTGGTTACCTTAAAAGAAGTGGAGAATATGATTGATGGTGATGGTTCTGCATTAGTATCAAGATAATTTTAAAAAGAAAATGGCAAAATATTCAAGAATTGAAGTAGCTCAGACAATGAAAGATAACGGAATGGTTCCTTTGTTTTTTCATTCGGATATCGAGCTAAGTAAAAAAGTTTTAAAAGCGTGTTACGACGGAGGTTCCAGATTAATGGAGTTTACAAGTCGTGGTGATTTTGCACATGAAGTTTTTGGAGCTTTAAACAAATATGCTTTGGCAGAACTTCCAGGAATGATTCTAGGAGTTGGTTCTGTAACAGACGCAGCTTCGGCTTCATTATACATGAGTTTAGGAGCAAATTTTATTGTAACACCGGTTTTTAGAGAAGATATAGCTATAGCTTGTAACCGAAGAAAAGTGCTTTGGTCGCCAGGTTGTGGTACTTTGACAGAGATTGCAAGAGCAGAAGAATTAGGTTGCGAAATCGTAAAATTATTTCCAGCTGATACTTACGGACCAGAATTTATTAAAGCAATAAAAGGTCCATGTCCTTGGACAAACATTATGCCTACAGGCGGCGTTTATCCAACGGTAGAAAGTTTGAGTTCTTGGCTGAATGCTGGCGCAACTTGTGTTGGTCTGGGTTCGCAATTAATCTCAAAAGATATATTAGACAGTAAAGACTTTGATGGCCTGACTGCAAAAGTGAAACAGGTTCTTGACATTATAAAAGATATTAGAAAATAGATTAAGGAGTAATCATGCCAAACTCCTTGTTTTATAAGTTTTTTTTAGATTTTTAGAGATTGTAATAGAGCATTACGCTTGAAAAATGAGTCCGCCATTCCTCACAGCAGATTTTATTTTACCCAATCGAGTGTGATGTTTCTTTTACAATTTTAAAGGCAGAAATGAAGAAATAAGGTTTATAAATGGTTATTTATAACGCAACTAACTTAGAATTCAAAATGAAAAAATTAAATAGAATAAATACAGGATTAGAAAAGTTACAGCCAATTAAGGTAGTTCAGTTTGGAGAAGGTAACTTTTTAAGAGCCTTTGTTGATTATGCTTTTTACAGACTAAATAAAGAAGTTGATTTTAATGCCGGTATTGCAATAGTTCAACCTTTGAAAGACGGTATGGTAAATATGATTAATGATCAGGACGGTCTTTATACCTTGTTTATGAACGGAATTAAAAAAGGTGAAAAGATACAAGATATTGAGTTAATTGATAATATCGTAAAAACGGTAAACCCATATACTGAATTTACAAATTATTTGGCTTTAGCTAAAGAAGAAGAACTTCAGTTTATTGTTTCTAATACTACAGAAGCTGGAATTGAATTTATTGAAAGTGATACTCCAGAGATGCAGCCGCCAGTGTCATTTCCTGCAAAATTGACGGTTTTATTATATGAAAGATTTAAACATTTTAATGGAGATGCTTCTAAAGGAGTTACAATAATTCCTTGCGAATTAATTGATTATAACTCTGAAACACTTAAAAAATATATTTTACAATATGTTGATTTATGGAAATTAGAAGATGCATTTAAAACTTGGGTATCAGATGCTTGTACCTATCATAGTACTTTGGTTGACAGAATTGTTCCTGGATATCCAAGAGCTGAAATTGAAGAATACAATAGTAAATTAGATTATGCGGACAATTTAATTGTTGCGGCTGAACCTTTTTTCCTTTGGGCTATTGAAGGTGGAGATGATTTAAAGGCAAAATTGCCTTTTCACAAAACAGATTTGAATGTAAAAATCGTTGATGATATACGTCCTTTTAAAATGATTAAAGTTCGTATTTTAAACGGTGCGCATACGGCAATGGTTCCTTTTTCACTTTTGCATGGTAATAAATTGGTAATGGAAACTGTTAACGGAGATTTTACCGGAAAATTTGTAAATAGTGTTATTAGTGAAATTAGTGAAACTCTTGATATGGACAAAAATGAAATTACGGCCTATTCTGAGGAAGTAATGGACCGATTTAAAAATCCATTTATCAAACATGCACTTGCAGATATTGCATTAAATTCTGTATCGAAATTCAAAGTAAGAGTTTTGCCTAGTTTATTAGGATATATTAAGGTTAATAAAAAACTACCTGTTAATTTGACTTTTTCATTTGCGAGTTTAATTCGTTTCTATAAAGGAACTTGGAATGATCAAAGTTTACCTGTTAAAGATGGTGAAGATATTACAACATTTTTCAACGGACTTTGGAAATCTGACGACTACGAGAAAATCGCTCGTTTAACATTACAAAACAAATCATTCTGGGATGAAGATTTAACTGAAATTCCAGGATTAACAAGAGCGATTACAATTGCTTTAGAAGAAATAGATTCAAACGGAATTGAAACTGGTTTTGCTAAGTTTCAAGAAAGAATAAAATAAGAAAAAGCAATTGAATCAATAATAAAAATCCAATTTGATCTGCTAAAATCTTTTAAAATCTGCGTGAAATATTTTTTGCGCGTCGATTTTTTCACGCAGATTTATACAGATCAAAGCAGATTTAAATTTATGAGGTTGAGTAAAATCGACGAAATATAATTTTACTCAACTGTTTAAAATATAAAAAAACAAAAAGAACAAAGAACAAAGGTTAATTATGGCAACGCAGAAAAAATTAATAAAAGTTCATCCTACAGATAACGTAGCGGTGGCTTTAGTGAATCTGTCAGCTGGCGAAGTGATTGATTTTGAAGGACAATCAATTGCTGTTGAGTCTGATGTGAAAATGAAACATAAGATTGCAATGGTTCCTTTTAATGTAGGAGACAGAATCATTATGTATGGTGTTTTAGTTGGTAAGGCGAGTGCAAGAATCGAAAAAGGAGGATTGCTTTCTACTGCAAACGTAAAACACGAGAGTGATAAAGTTACAGGTAAAACTGAAACTATTGGCTGGACAGCTCCAAATGTAGATAAATGGAAAGATAGAACGTGGCAGGGCTATCACAGAGAAGATGGACAGGTTGGAACAGAAAATGTTTGGTTGTTTTTTCCATTGGTTTTTTGTGAAAACAGAAACATCGAAATCTTAAAAGATATTTTTGAGAAAGAGTTGATGAAACCTAAAGAAAACGATTATCAATTATTGTTACGTTCTTTAGTGAAATCAGAAACAGGTGGAGCAGGAAATCAAGAAGCTTCAAACGACGCTAACTTGTTCAATAATATTGAAGTTAAATTCATTACACACCAAGGTGGTTGCGGTGGAATTCGTCAGGATTCTCATAGTTTAGCGAAACTTTTGGCGGGTTATGTGAACAATCCAAACGTAGCTGGAGCAACGGTATTGAGTTTAGGATGTCAAAATCTTCAGATTTCAATTTTCAAAGAAGCTTTAGATGCAATTAATCCAGACAGTAAAAAGCCTGTTTTAATTTACGATCAACAATCTATCGGAACAATTGAAACGATGTTGAGCAGTGTGGTAAAAGATACTTTTGAAGCCATTAAAAAAGCAAACGAAATTAAGAGAGAACCAGCTCCATTATCTAAATTAAGAATTGGTTTAGAGTGCGGTGGATCTGACGGATTCTCTGGAATTTCTGCAAACCCAACTTTAGGAGTATTGTCTGATAAATTGGCAGCATTAGGAGGAACGACAATTCTTTCTGAGTTCCCTGAATTATGTGGTGTTGAGCAAGAATTAGTAAATCGTTGCGTTGATGACGAAGACGGAAAACGTTTCTTAGATTTGATGAAATGGTACGAAAAAACAGTTGTTGATGCTGGTTCAGGATTTGACATGAATCCTTCTCCAGGTAACATCAAAGACGGTTTGATTACTGATGCTATGAAATCTGCAGGAGCAGCTAAAAAAGGAGGAACATCTCCAATTGCAGGTGTTTACGATTACGGTGAATATATTAACGAGCCAGGATTAACATTACTATGTACGCCAGGAAACGATGTAGAATGTACAACTGCAATGGTAGGTTCAGGAGCGAATATGGTATTGTTTACAACAGGTTTAGGAACTCCTACAGGAAATCCAATTGCGCCAGTAGTAAAAATATCTTCTAACTCTGAGTTGGCCGCAAAAATGTCTGATATTATCGATATTGACACTGGAGGAATCATCAAAGGTGAAAAATCTATCGAAGAAATGGCTGATGATATGCTTGAAACTATTATCGATATTGCTAGCGGTACGGTAAAAACTAAAGCTGCGATTTTAAATCAAAACGATTTTATTCCTTGGAAAAGAGGAGTTTCGCTTTAAATTTTTAGGTTCAAAGTTACAAAGAGACAAAGTAACAAAGGTTTATATGGAGAGACGCACACTAGTGCGTCTTTTTTTTGAACCATATAAGTTATATAAGTTCATTTAATTTTTTTAGGGTCAAAGTTACAAAGGGACAAAGTAAGAAAGGTTTATATGAAGGACGCACAGTAATGCGTCTTTTCTTTTTTATCGATATGTTATAATTAAGATAAAAGCTCCAGCGGAGCTAAATATTTATAGCCAACAAAATAGACATTCGAAAAAAAAGCTCCAGAGGAGCGACATATTTGTGTTTAGGGCAAAAAAAATAAGCTCACGATTAAATGAGCTTATATAACTTATATGGTTAAAAAATATCTTTTATTTGCTAGAAATTGGTTCTTGTAGAAGATTTACGAATGTGTAATTCTGGTGCAAGGACGACCTTTTTCTCGATTTTAATGGTATCTGTTTTGTCTACTTGTTCTAAGAAAACGCGAGCAGACATTTTTCCCATTTCTAATGGCGACTGATCTACAGAGGTGATAGATAATTCCATAAATTTGGTAAAAGGCTCATTACTGAAACCTGCTACGCAAAACTCATTTGGAATACTGATATTTCTGTTTTGAAGTTCCTGAATTGCGCCTAAAGCAGCGAAATCACTTGAAGAAAATATGGCGTCTGGTGGAGTTGCTAAAGCCAGTAATGTGTTAGTTGCTTCTTTTCCAGCTTCAACGCTACTTTTTACATGAATAACATATTCTTCTTTAAATTCCAATCCGTTATCTAATAAGGCTTGTTTGTAGCCTAAAAACCTGTTTTTAAAGATGTCTAAAGATTGATCTCCTGAAAGGTGTGCAATATGTCGGCAGCCTTCGTCAATCAAATGTTTAGTTGCTAAATAACCACCTTTAAAGTCATTAATGGTGACAGAACTTACGCCATCAATATGTTTGCTTCTATCAAAAAATATCAGAGGTACATTTTTTTCTAATACATTTCTGAAAGCGCTATCGTTTTCATCTGAAATACCCGTAACCGACATCATAATTCCGTCAACCTGTGCATCTACTAATGTATGAAGGTTTTCATTTTCTCTTTTAATGCTTTCGTGTGTCTGACAGATAATTACTTGATAGCCATGTGGATAAAGCTCTTCTTCGATTCCTCGAATAACTGAAGCAAAAAAGTTGCTGTCAATACGCGGTACAATAACTCCGATATTATTACTTCGACCGCTCTTTAAAGCTAGTGCCAATTTGTTTTGCTTGTAATTCATCGCAGCGGCAGTTTTAATAACCAATTCGCGCGTCGCTTCCTTTATTTTAGGATTATTGTTTAACGCTCTGGAAACAGTTGCAGCTGTGATGTTTAATTTTTCGGCAATATCGTAAATAGTTACTTTTTCACTCATTCAAAAAAAGTTTATCGGATTATTTTTAGACAAAAGTACATTTTTTTTCATTATGTAATAAAAATTGTTATCGATTACCATATCTAAAAACTCAAACGTTTTAGATTCTACAATGATAATAAATTATCTAATTTTTTGCATTAAATGTAATTAATTTTTGTAATAAAAATTAAATATATAATTTTTTTCTAAATTAATTTGGTCTAGTAGAACATTTTTTCTACTTTCGTGTAATCGATTACATAATTATTGCCGTTTTCATCCAGTTCAACTAGAAATTCCACTCAAATGATTACAAATAAGAGTATAGCGTTTAAATCAATTGTTTTTTTAAGCATGATAGTAATTTTGACTATATCATGCTCGAAAAAAATTACAGCTATAGCTGAAAATGATCCGTGGAAAACGATGGAATTAACGGTGAAAAACCTTCCAAAAACAAACTTTCAGAATAAAACGTATAATATTAATGATTTTGGCGCTGTTGCAGACGGTAAAATGTTAAACACTTTGGCTTTCCAAAAAGCAATTCAAGAGTGCGCAAAAAATGGAGGAGGAAAAGTTTTGGTGCCAAATGGAAAATATTTAACTGGAGCAATTCATTTAGAAAGTAATGTAAATCTGCATTTAGACGATCATGCAGAGATTCTTTTCAGTTTAAATCCAAAAGATTATCCTATTGTTCATACTTCTTGGGAAGGAACAGAAGTAATGAACTATTCACCGCTTATTTACGCAAAAAACAAAACCAATATAGCAGTTACAGGAAAAGGAACTTTAAACGGTCAAGCAGATAGCACTAATTGGTGGATTTGGTCTGGCGGAAAAGATTATGGCTGGAAAAAAGGGATTCCATCTCAAAATGATCCAACGAATCGTGAAGTTTTGGTTGATATGGCCGAAAAAGGGATTCCAGTATCAGAAAGAGTTTTTGGTGAAGGACGTTATTTAAGACCCAACTTTATTGAATTTTTTGAATGTAACACAGCTTTAGTAAAAGATGTAACAATCATTAATTCTCCTTTTTGGATTTTACATCCAATAAAAACAAACAACATGATTATTGATGGAGTGACAGTGAACAGCCACGGTCCCAATAATGATGGTTGTGATCCAGAATATTCGCAAAACATTTTAATCAAAAACTGCACTTTCAATACGGGAGACGATTGTATCGCAATAAAAGCGGGACGTGATGGCGACGGAAGAAGAGTTGCAATACCAAGTAAAAATATCATTGTTCAAAACTGTAAAATGGTTGATGGTCACGGCGGTGTTGTTATTGGAAGCGAAATTTCTGCAGGAGTGAATAATGTTTTTGTAGAAAATTGTGTAATGGATAGTCCGCATTTGGATCGTGCCATTCGTATCAAAACCAATTCGAAAAGAGGCGGAGTGATTGAGAATATCTATGTGAGAAATCTAGAAGTGGGAACGGTGAAAGAATGTGTTTTGAAACTAAACATGTTTTACAATGTGTACGGATCTCAGACAGGAAATTTTATTCCGGTCATTAGAAATGTAAGTTTAGAGAATGTAACTGTGAAAAACGGCGGAAAATACAGCGTTTGGGCAGAAGGTTATAAGGAGTCTCCAGTTGAGAATATTACTTTGAAAAATGTAAAAATTCAGAAGGTAGATTCTGTCTATTTATTAAAAAACGTAAAAAACATAAATTTTGTAAACACCTATATCAATGAGAAAAAAGTAGAATCTATTAAGAATTAAAAACACTATCAATTAACCAAACTTTAAACCACATGAGTATTAAACAATTATCTGAGAAAAAAGATAAATACGGGTTTGTATTTTTCTTTTTCCTGAATTTTTTGCTGTGCAGTACTATAAATGCACAGTCAACCACAATTGAAGGGAAGATTACCGATGCGACTGGAATGTCGCTGCCAGGGGTAAACATTAATGAAAAGGGAACTAAAAACGGAACTTCAACAGACTTTGAGGGAAGTTTCAAAATTAACGTATCAAATAGTAAGGCTATTTTAGTAATAAGCTATTTAGGATTTCAGTCACAAGAAGTTAGTGTAGCTGGAAAAACAAAAATCAATGTTAGTCTTGCTGAACAATCAAATTCATTAAACGAAGTTGTTGTTGTAGGATATGGTTCTGTAAAAAAGACAGACCTTACGGGATCGGTTAGTACGATCAGCGCGGCTACAATTACAGAAAGAAATACAACAAATGCATTAGAAGCTATTCAAGGTAGTACACCAGGGGTTCAGATTTCATCTTCATCAGGACGTGCAGGAGACGGATTTAAAGTGGTAATTAGAGGAAATAACTCTCTAATTGCAGATTCTAGCAATCCAAACGTAGTGGGATCTTCTCCATTATATGTTGTAGATGGTGTTCCTATGGATGGAATTGATTTCTTAAATCCACAGGATATTGCGAGAATGGACGTTTTAAAAGATGCTTCATCTGCAGCTATTTACGGTTCTAGAGGATCAAACGGGGTTATTATCGTTACAACAAAAAGTGGTACTAGTGCAAAAGCAGGTATCAGCGTAACTTTTGATACTTCTTACGGAAATAAAATAGCAACTAGATTGCCAAAAATGATGACAGGAGAAGAGTGGTGGAAATTTCACCAAGTTGCTTACATGAGCGCAACGCCTCTTACACAAACTCCAGCGCAATTGGCTACTTTGGCAGGAAATCAAAGCCCGTTATTAGTTTCTCGTGCAAACAGCGGTTACAATTTTGACTGGTATGATGCTGTACTTCGATCAGGAATGACAGAGAATAATTATTTAAATATTTCAGGACGTGCAGATTCTGGCTTAAGCTATAACTTAGGATTCGGAATTCAGAGCGATCGCGGACTTATTGAAAATGATGCGACAGATAAATATTCGTTTAAATTAGGATTGAATCATAAAATAAACGACAAATTTTCTACAGGAGTAAACGTTACAATTGCAAGATTAGACAATCAATTAGGAAGTGATTTAGCCATGCAAGATGCTTTCAGATTAAGTCCGCTTATGTCTCCATGGGCTATTGATGCACAAGGAAATGAGAAAGTTGGAACTTTATTTTTCTTGCCAGGAAAATTGACTTATCCTAATAATGATTGGGCAATCAACAAAACGTCTACTGTGAATCCTTTAATGGAAATTGCTAATTCTTCTCAAACAGAAAAAACATGGCAAACAGTAGGAAATGCCTATTTCCAATATCAACCGCTAAAATGGCTTTCATTCAAAACGACATTTGCGGCAGGAATTATGGATACACAAAATTCTAAAGCTTACACGGCACAAACAAATGCTGGGGTAACATTAAACGGAAAAAATTCAGCTACTTTAGAAAACATAAACAACTTCAACTATACTTGGGATAATCAAGTTGATTTGAAACATACTTTTAATGAAGTTCACGATGTTAGCGTATTATTATTACAAAGTTTGTATTCAAATACAGATGAAAGTTCATACTTATATTCTAATAATCAGCCTTTTGATGTTGGAACTGACAACATGGGTTCTGGAGCACAAACGAGCTATGTAATCAAATCTGCTTATGCAAAAAATACTTTGAACTCGTATGCAGTACGTATAAACTACGGATTTAAAGACAAATATTTGATTACAGCTTCTACAAGATGGGATGGTTCATCTGTATTATCTGAAGGCAATAAATGGGAAAGTTTTCCATCATTGGCTTTAGGATGGAAATTGAGCAAAGAATCATTTTTAGCAAACAGCAAAGTTGTTTCAGATTTAAAACTACGTGCAAGTATTGGTTACACAGGAAACGACAACGTAGCACCTTATACTTCTCAAGCATTATTAAACCAGCAGACATTTTACGCTGCGGGTCCAAATGTGGTTCCAGGATGGCAGTCAGAGAATTTAGCTAATCCAAATTTAACTTGGGAGAAAACAAGAGAATACAATTTAGGTATTGACTTCGGATTCTTAAACAACAGAATTACAGGTACTGTTGATGTATATGATAGATTATCAGATAATTTAATTTACAAACAACAATTGCCAGCAGAATCAGGATGGAAAAATACATTTGCAAACGTTGGTTCTGTAAGTAATAAAGGTATCGAGGCTTTATTAACTACGAAAAAC
Organism: Flavobacterium sp. HJSW_4; assembly: GCF_042436695.1. Classification (NCBI taxonomy): domain Bacteria; kingdom Pseudomonadati; phylum Bacteroidota; class Flavobacteriia; order Flavobacteriales; family Flavobacteriaceae; genus Flavobacterium; species Flavobacterium sp. HJSW_4. Next base: position 5,988 of record NZ_JBHNPP010000034.1, on the reverse strand, counting down.
ATTAAATCTGGAAAGGTAACTTGGGAAACTACTTTTACGTTTACTAAAAACGTAAACAAATTAGAGTCAATTTACAATCAAGATAAAGTAAGTGATATTGGTAATAAATTAATTCTTGGAGCGCCATTAAATCCGAACTACAATTATGTTTATGACGGAGTTTGGCAAGAAAGCGAAGCAGCTCAGGCAGCATCTTACGGAATGGCTCCTGGACAAGCAAGACCAAAAGATTTAAATGGAGATGGTAAATTTAACCAAGACGATAGAACTGTTATTGGAAATCCAAATCCAGAATGGCAAGGAAGTTTGTACTCAAAACTTACTGTTGGGCAATTTGATTTTAATTTCTCAGTTTTAACAAGCCAAGGACAAACAGTTCTAAGTACTTTCCACCAAAACTTTGCCGATGTAAGTGATAGAGGACGTCAAAAATTAGCAATGGATTACTTTATTCCAACCAACGGTGCTGGAATCGAGGCAAATGCTAACACTACAAACCCAAGACCAGGACCAGTTGCAACAGGTGCAGGAGCTTATTGGACTTCTTTATTTGGTTACTACAGAGATGTTTCTTATGTGAAAATCAAAAATATATCTTTAGGTTACACTTTAGATTCTGAATTATTGAAAAAATTAAAAATTTCTAATTTCAGAATTTATGTAAACGTTCTAGATCCGTTTGTGTTTACAGATTTTGATGGTTACGATCCAGAATGGGCAGGTTCTGCTTTTGGAGTAAACCGTCCAGCTGCAGTAACTACACAATTAGGATTAAGTGTTAAATTTTAATAAAGATATTCAAATGAAAAAAATAATAGTAATGCTAGGAATAATTGCTGCATCTGTAAGTTCATGCAGTGAATATATTGAAGAAGATAGCCGCTCATTTGTACCGGCAGATGGAACATACAAAACAGCAACAGGATTTCAGTTATTGGTAAATACAAATTATGCTTGGTTAAAAGGAATTTACGGAGGAAATCCGTGGCTTTTTGAAGCAGGAACAGATATGTATGCTGAAGGAAGAACTCCGGAACCAGCAGGATTAAGTCAATATACACTTTTGATTCCTTCTTCAGACAACGTTGCAGATTTGTACAATTCTTGCTACCAGCAAATTCAAGCAGTAAACAAGACCGTATATTATTCTACAGTTACAGAACAAACATCAAACATAAATACACTTGTTGGTGAAGCACGTTTTTTAAGAGCAAATGCTTATTTCTTATTAGTGCAAACGTATGGTGGTGTGCCGATTGTTTTAGATAATATTACAACTCCGGTTTTATCTTTCACAAGAAATAGTGCCGAAGAAGTATACACGCAAATCATTGCCGATTTAGATTTCGCTTTAGCGAATGTTGGAACTGCCGCTTACAGTACAGCTGGGAAAGTAAACAAAAGAGCAGTAAATGATTTATTGGCAAAAGTATATTTAACAAGAGGATACGAAAGTTTTGCAAAACCAGATGATTTTTCAAAAGCTGCCACTTATGCTGATGCTGCAATTGGAGGTCAGACTTTAGCTATTGCATTCGATCAGTTATTTAAACCTGGAAACGATTTAAATGCAGAAACTATTTTCTCTGTTCAATACGATAAAGCGTCAACAAGTACAGATCCAACAAAATTGGGTAACAACCAGTTTTACTATTTCAGTTCATATTTAGGAGGTGCTGAAACAGGAGCTCCATTAAGAAGCTATAATTTGTGTCCAACTGATTATGCTTTAGGTTTATACGAAAAAGGCGATGCAAGATGGAATGCAACTTTTATGACAGAAATTGTAGAAGGACCTGAAACAACAAACGGAGTAACAAAAACTATTTTATATTATCCGTATTACAGAAGTTCAAATCCTTCGACTTTAAAAGTGAGACATTTTTATGAGCCAAAATGGTATACATCTGCAGATAAAGCTACTTACATGACAACAAATGCTTCTAGATTAGCTTCGACGTTTGTTTATCATCCATGGGGAGAATATTCTGCTGCACATACATTAATCAAAAACTTAGATTGTTATACTATTCCAGTTAAGAAATTTGATGATCCAGATCCGACTACGCCATCAAGCACTGGACCTGTAAGCACAAGAGACATTATTGTTTCTAGACTTGGAGAAACTTATCTGGTAGCTGCTGAAGCTTATTTAAAAGCAGGAAATCCACAAACTGGATTAGACCGTTTAAATGAAGTAAGAAGAAGAGCAGGTGTTGCTAATGCGACTTTAGCTCAATTTAATATCGACTATATCTTAGACGAAAGAGGTAGAGAATTATTAGGTGAATACAAACGCTGGTTTGATTTGAAACGTACTGGAACTTTGGTTGCTAGAGCTTCAGCTCATAACTATAAAATAAAAGAAGCAAATTTTGTTGGTATTGATGGTAAACAAAAAATTTTAAGACCAATACCTCAAACAGTTTTGGATTTAAACCAAAACAAAGATTTTCCTCAGAATCCTGGTTATTAGTAATTTGTTAGTTTTTTGAGAACTATGTTTTTTGAAGTAGTTAAAAAGGAGTTTGACTATAAGTCGAACTCCTTTCTTAACTAAAAAATGAAAATTTAAAATGCGAAAATTTAAATTAATCTTAGTATTGTTTTTTAATGTCATTGTAATGCAAAGCCAGCAATACAAGGTTGATACTTCGTATACTATAAAAAGTACTTATACTAAATTAGTTAAGAAATATCCCTTTATTACAATTCCAGAAGTAAAAGCCAATCCAGAGGTTAAAGAAACGTTCGATGTAGCTTACAATCAAAAAGATCGTGCTTTGCATTTTGATGCTTTTGTCAATACAAAAAAGAAAAAAAATCCTGCCGTAATTATGATCCACGGAGGAGGTTGGAGATCAGGAAATAAAAGTCAAATGCAGTTTATAGGGAAAGAAATTGCTGCAAAAGGCTATTCTTGTTTTGCAATCGAATACAGATTATCATTAGAGGCAAAATATCCAGAAGGCGTTATTGATGTGAAGAATGCGATAAAATTTATTAAAGATAATGCGGCAAAATTTAATGTAGATCCAAACAAAATTGCAGTTTTAGGCTGCTCTTCAGGAGGGCAAATGGCAGCTTTGATTGGTACAACAAATAATAATCCGCTTTTTGAAGATAAAAATTTTAAAAGCAAATCTTCGTCAAAAGTTCACGCGATAATAGATGTTGACGGAGTTTTAGCATTCAAACATCCAGAATCTTCAGAAGGAGATATGGCAGCTTTTTGGTTAGGAGGAAAATCAGATGAAATACCTGAGAATTGGAAAAACGCTTCGGCATTAAGCAATACGGACAAAAATACGCCGCCCGTTTTATACATCTGCAGCAGTATTCCGAGATTTCATGCAGGAAGAGATGACATGATCAAGATTTTGAACAATTATAAAATCTACAATGAAGTGCAAACCATTCCAGATTCGCCTCATTCATTTTGGTTTTACGATCCTTGGTTTACACAGACAATTTCGTACAGCGTACAATTTTTAGATAAAATTTTTAAATAATTTAGAATACAAAAATGAAAGCAAGAATCGCCACGGCAATTTTATTTTTCGCGGGTTTAACTGCCGTAAATGCGCAGAATGACACTCATAAAGTTAGCACGCAAAATCAAGCCGATGTGGAAAACAGCGTAATTCCGTACGACTTAAAATGGTCAGAACGAACAGCACTTTCTATTTTAAATAAATATCCAAATGCTTGGCAGCTTGATGGAAATGAAAAGCCAAAATGGGATTATAAAATGGGTTTTGTATTATCTGGTTTTGAGAAATTATATCAAAAAACAAACAATAAAAAATACCTGAATTACATCAAAGAATATGTTGATGGAATGATTGATAGTACGGGAAATATTAAAAAATATGATATTAAAGAATACAATATCGATTGTTTGAATCCAGGAAAACTGTTGTTTAATTTATATGATATAACAAAAGATTCTCGCTATCAGAAGATTCTCGGACAACTGAGAAATCAGTTAGAAAGCCAGCCGAGAACACCAAGTGGAGGATTTTGGCACAAACAGATTTATCCAAATCAAATGTGGATTGACGGTTTGTACATGGCAGAACCTTTTTATGCGCAATTTACCGTTAAATACGAAAAAGGAAAAAATCTGGATGATATTGCGAAACAATTTGAATTGGTTCAAAACCACATTGTAGATAAAAAAACAGGTTTGGTTTACCAAGCTTGGGATGAAAGTAAAGAGATTGCGTGGGCTGATAAACAAACGGGAACTTCGCCAACAATCTGGGGGAGAGGAATTGGTTGGTACATGGTGGCTTTGGTCGAAACGTTAGATTATTTTCCGAAATCACATCCAAAGCACAAAGTTTTGGTAGAGTATTTGAATCAGATTGCAAAAAATGTGAATCAGGTTAAAAGTGAAAATGGGCTTTGGTATCAAGTTGCTGATAAACCAGAATTGTACGGAAATTACGTAGAACCATCAGCTTCTGGAATGATTATTTATGCTTTTGCAAAAGGAGCGAATAAAGGTTATTTAGCGTCAAGCTATAAATCAACAGCCAAAAAATCATTTGACAGTTTTGTAAAAGAATTTGTGAAAGTAGATAAAAAGGGAGAAGTAAATGTTTTAAATGTTTCATCAAATGTAGGTTTGGGTGGAAAACCATTCCGCGATGGAACAAACAGTTATTATTTAGCTTCAAAAACAAAAGATAACGGTGCAATAGGTTTGGGAGCATTTTTATTAAGTGCAATCGAATTGGATAAATAAAAATGGTTTGATGGAATTTTTTAAACACATAGAAACATAGTTTTTAGGAATTTACTAAAGGCGTTTCACTTAGAATAATACACATAGACTATGTGTTAAAGCTTGCTTTTTTGGTAATCTTAAACGCAGAACAATAAAATCTATGTTTCTATGTGTTGAAATTATATTTTGTTCAATTTCATAACAGATAAATAAATGTTTAATAATGGATAGAAAGAAAAAATATTTTGGTTCACTGATTGCGATGGGATGTCTGTTATTTTCATTTTTGAATGTAACGGCTCAAGAAAAAACAATTGCTATTTCTAAAGATTTGAAGTGGTCTGAAAGAATGGCTCTTTCTATTATGAAACGTGATCCAAAAGCTTGGCAGATCGATAATAACGAAAAACCAAAATGGGATTATAAGCTAGGTCTTGTGATGACTGCTTTTGAGAATTTATACAATAAAACAAATAATCCGATTTATTTCAATTACGTTAAAGAGTATTATGAAACAGCGATAAACAGTTCTGGTGATATTCTAAACTATAAATTAGAAGATTATAATATTGATTATATAAATGCTGGTAAAGGGCTTTTTGAAGTTTATAAACAGACAAAAGATGAACGTTACCTTAAAGCGATGCAGCTTTTAAGAAAACAATTAGAAACGCATCCGAGAACAAATTCGGGAGGATTTTGGCACAAGAAGATTTATCCAAATCAAATGTGGTTGGATGGTTTGTATATGGGAACTCCTTTTTATGCGCATTACACAGCTGAGTTTGAACAAGGAAAGGGTTTCGACGATATTGCAAAACAGTTTGAGCAGGTTCACCAGCATACTTTAGACCCAAAAACAGGACTTCTTTTTCATGCTTGGGATGAAAGCAAAAAAATGGATTGGGCGAATAAAGAAACGGGAACTTCACCTAATTTTTGGTCTCGATCTATTGGCTGGTATATGATGGCTTTGGTAGATGTTTTAGATTATATGCCAAAAGACCATCCAAAAAGAAAAGAACTGATTCAATATTTGAATGACATTTCGAAAGCTGTGGCAAAATATCAAGATAAATCAGGATTATGGTATCAAGTTACAGATGCTGGAAATAAAAAAGGAAATTATCTTGAAGCTTCAGGTTCTGAGATGTTTGTTTACGCATTTGCGAAAGGAGCAAAAAAAGGATATCTTCCTAAAAGCTATAAAAACTTAGCAGAAAAAGGATTTGACGGTATTGTAAAAAAACTCA
>NZ_JBHNPP010000033.1:0-43392 GCF_042436695.1 Flavobacterium sp. HJSW_4 | reverse complement strand
GAAAAATTTGGTTCTAAACGGAAACCAGTTTACTCCCATGGTTACTTCCCAAGGTTTTCCGTAATCTCCATTTATATAAGAATATGTGCTGTATGCCTGTAGTTTTTTATCTACTAACATTGCAGAACCTTGAACTGTAAATCCTGAATCAAAAAGTTTGTCTACTGGAATTTCTCCTGAAGTTTCAAATTTTGAAAGCCAACGCATAAATACCTCAGCATCTAGCGAATAACCGTTGTACTTTACACCAGTATTAAAAGCTGCCATTTCATATTTTGCATTGATAACCTGTGTATTTGGGGCAAAAGCATTTAAAGCAAAAATCCCTGTACCATCAGATAATCGAATTTGAGAGTTTTCTGGAGCATTTGTATCTGGCTGAGACTGGCGATTCTCGGTGCTTCGTGTAAAAGCTCCTCCCAAAATTGTAGCCGGTTTAGCATGTTTTTCGTAATCGCCATAAGTTGGAATTCTTCCAAAATTATTGGTTACCCACCAAATGGCACCACTCCAAGTATCCATTTTATTATCTAATTGACCAGCATCTACACCCAACTGGCTGAGGTTATTACCAAGCATTGTTTTATAATAAACATTATCAGCAATTTGCCCTTGTGCGTAAATACCTGTTGTAAAAGAACCTCTGAAATATTCATCGGCTATTGGTCTGGCATCTGATCGGAGCCATTCTGGCCACTGTCCTAAAATAGAACGAACAGATGGCAGACCATTAATACCGATTCCTAATTCAAAATATTTATTAAACTTATACTGTAAATTTCCTGCTACCACAATTTGCGCGCCTTGTCCTAAAGTGGCATTTGAAGTCCAGACGAAAACAGTATATCTTATTTTTGGATCGGCAACCCATCCTCTAAAATAAAGGTTAGCTTTTTGAAACTGAAGATCTTGTCTTCTATCAATCGGAATAACTTCTCCTTTATAGTTGGTATAACTGTCATCTATACCCATCTGGTTTAAATATCGAGCTAAAACATAAAAAGAAAGGGTCATTGAACCATATTTTCCATCTGCCAGTTTAAAGCCTGTACCTCCGATATGTCCTTGTTCAGGATCTTTAACCAAGGTGCTGTCTGGCATGGTTGTATTCATAATTTGACTCCATGAAAATTGGCATATTAACAACAAAAGGAGATATCTTATTTTCATATAAAATGGCTTTTAAAATTTTGCGAATAACTTACTTACCTCAACAAACAAAAAATCATTGTTTTACATTGGCTTTTTCCCAGGCTCGCACTTTTTTACGGGCTTCGTCAAAAAGTTTGTTGTAATTCTTTTTTCTAATTTTTTCGCTTGTTTCAGGTTTAAGGGCTTTCCAAAGCGGCTGATACTTTTCGTAAACAGCCATATAAAATTTCTGATCTGGAGGAGCTACGACATCTGTTCCGAACAAAAATCTGTCGGGATATTTATCCATTAATTCTGCGCATTTTTTAATGATTTCTGGCGAAGAGACAATGTACTTTGCTACCTCATCCCAAGAAATATCAAAATAGACATTCGCGTAAGCTGGATCGTTCAATATATTTTCTACAATATCTACATGATTTGGCGGTCTATCGGTTGTAGAATCGTTTCCGTAACCTGCAGGATATACAATTCTCCCAAGTCCGATATGCGCCCAGATTATGGTTGTTTTTGAATGACGTTTTAATAGATCTCTCATATCATTCAAATACACAGGTTCTGTTTTCTGTTTGGCCATTGGCATATCCATATCATTGTGAAGGATAACTACTAAACCTACTTTTCCCGCAAAATCCATAATGCTGTCTAAAGCCGGATTAGTCAAACTGGCCACCTCGCCTGTTACTTTTGAAGACACGAATTCTTTGTGTATCGAAAATTCTCCAATTCCTGTAAAAACCCCAGGAAAAGTTCGCAACACGCGTTCGATGTGCTTGTAAGCATACATATCTGACGGATTGAATCCTGTAATCATAGGATCTAATCTCGCTTGTTTCTCTTTACTAAGCGATTTATACTGCATGGCAATAAAAGCGTCTGTAAAAGAGTAATAGTACAAAGGAGCATCGGTCTGGAGATAATACGTCGGACTATAATTACCCGAGTTTTGATACGACCATTGCTGCTGCAACGGAATTCCGAATAAGGTAGAACGTCCTGCCTTATTCCCCATAATTTCCAAGAACTTATCGACAGAAATTCCCTCCTGTATATAGTTGGTCAAATGAAAATGACTGTCATTAAATAAATAATCGTCTTTTTTCTGTCCAAACAAAACAATAGACTGTATGCATAAAAGAAACAGTATCGTACTTAGCTTTATTTTTCTTTGCATACGTTTATAGGCTTAGATTAAACTTTGTTTATTGCTTTTGAAATCTTAAAAGATTATTTTTTGGGCGTCACGATATAAGGGTTTACGCCAAGCTCTTTTGCAATATCAAAAATGGCTTTTTGGGCTTTTACGCTATTTCCTGCTGCATTTAGCGGAGGCGAAATAACAGCGATTCCAAATTTGCCAGGACAAACTGCGATTAGACCTCCTCCTACACCACTTTTGGCAGGAAGACCAACGGCATACAACCATTGTCCAGAATCATCATAAAGTCCCGCTGTAGACATAATTCCCATTGTAAAAGCGCAAGTTTCTGGAGAAACGACTTTTTCTTTTGTAATTGGATTTACGCCTCCATTTGCCAAAGTCGATGCCATAACCGCAAGTTCTTTTGCATTGGCATTAATAGCGCATTGTTTCGTATAAATATCTGTAGACTGAACGGGATCAAAATACATACGACCATACGCCAAAAGTAAATGTGCAATGGCTTGATTACGTAAATTATCTCCTGCTTCACTGATGTAAACTGGCATATTTAATTTCAGTTTAGTTCCTGCAAAAGCATTATGAGTATCTTGAATACTTTTCCATTTTGCTACAGAATCATTCCCTTTTATCAAACTCACAGCTGCAATTGCTCCCGGATTTACCAACGGATTGATTTCTTTTCCTTTCTGAAGTTCAACTGCTACAATCGAATTAAAGCGAAGACCTGTTGCATCTACTCCAATTTTGTCTGCCACCACTCTTGGCCCTTGCTCTTCGATAACTCGTGCCAGTGTAAAAACTTTTGAAATGGATTGAATAGAAACACGCTGATTCAAATCTCCTTTGCTGTAAACTTTCCCATCAGCTGTTACAATGGCAATTCCGAAAATATTCGGATCAACATTGGCCAATTCTTTTATGTAATCTGCATTTTTACCTTCTTTCAGATCTTTATATTTATCATAAGCACGATCAATAGCAGCTTGATAAGCCAATTCTTTTTGAGCTGATACTTTAAATAATGGATTTACAAGCATCAATAGAAGTAAGATTATGAATTTTAGATTTGTTTTCATTTTTCTTTTTTTGATTGGTTTGCTTTTATTTTTTTTGATTCGGTTTGTATAAAAAAGTCTAATATTCTTCGAATATCTTTTGAAGCTGTGCCAAACTTCTCTGTTTAAGCAAAGCAACCGACAATAGAATTCTAGCTTTCTGCGGATTCAATCCGTAAGACGCAATAAGACCTAATTCGTCATCATTACATTCTACATTACGCCCTACAATTCCTGTAGCAACACGTGTACTTCTTACCACTATAATTCCTTTTTTACTCGCTTTAGCGCAAGCATCAAGAGAAGCTTTATTCATATTTCCGTTTCCAACTCCTGCAATTACAATTCCTTTTGCTCCTTTTTCAATCGAAGCATCAATTAAGTCTGCTTTCATATCCGCATCAGCGTAAATAATATCTACACGAGGAAAAGCTGTTACGCCTTTAACATCGAACTCTGAGTTCTTTCCAAATTTTTGATCAGGATGGTGAAAGAAATCATTAACTCCATAAGAAGTAGTTCCGATAAGTCCACGAATTGGAGACATAAAAGTTTGCACCGCTGTTGTACTTACTTTTGTTAAAGATTGTGCCGAATGAATCCAATCGTTCATTACCAAAAGCACTCCGTATCCTTTAGCTTTAGGGTCTGCAGCCACTGCAATAGCATTATAAAGATTTAAAGGTCCGTCTGCGCTAATGGCTGTTGACGGACGCATTGAACCCACAAGCACTACGGGCTTATCTGTTTTTACAACTAGATTTAAGAAATAAGCTGTTTCTTCCATCGTATCCGTTCCGTGTGTAATTACAAAACCATCAACGTCTTTACTAGAAGCTAATTCGTTAATTCTGTTGGCAACTTTTAGCATAATTTCAAATGACATGTCCTGAGATCCTACATTTGAGATTTGTTCACCTTTAATATCCGCCAATTTCATAGCATCGGGAACCGCATTTACCATCGCATCAATGGTAACTTGCCCTGAAGTATATCCAGATTGCACGCCGCTTTTCGCAGAACCGGCAATTGTTCCACCTGTTGCTAAGATTAATACTTTAGGCTTAGCCTGTCCAAACATGCTGATACTTAGCGAAAGCATCATCAGCAAAAGCATCTTACTGCAAAAGTTTATATTTGATTTCATGATTTTTTCTTTTTGGTTTGAGTTTATTTTTGGCCTGTCAAAGTCGCTGGATCAAGAAGTTTTTTAATTTGATCTTCCGTCAATAATTTCTTCTCACGAATAAGCTCCAGAATTCCTTTATTGGTTGCAAGTGCTTCTTTTGCCAATTCTGTTGTTTTTTCGTAACCCAAAATAGGATTAAGAGCCGTTACAACTCCTACACTTCTATCCATGTAATGCGCTAAAATGTCTTTGTTAACCGTAATACCGTCGATACAGTTTTTTCTAAACAAAGGCATTGCTTTAAAAAACAATCCCTGAGATTCCATCATAGCAATGGCTTCGACAGGTTCAAAAGCATTTAACTGCAATAAACCCGAATGAGCTGCGAGCGTAACGGTAAGATCGTTTCCTATTACTTTAAAACACAATTGATTCATAAGTTCTGGCATAACCGGATTTACTTTTCCTGGCATGATAGAAGATCCCGGCTGAAGTGCTGGCAAATTGATTTCGAAAAGTCCTGTACGCGGCCCAGAAGCCAAAATGATTAAATCACTGCTTATTTTTGATAAGGCAACCGCCATACTTTTTAGCGTAGAAGAATACATTACAAATCCTTGCTGACTAGTTGTTGCAGCGATGAGGTCTTTGCTCATTACAATTGGTTTTCCTGTAATTTTAGCAAGATGCACCGCTACTTTTTCAGCATATCCTGGAGAAGCCGTAATTCCTGTTCCGATAGCAGTAGCGCCCATATTTTGTTCACATAAAAAAACTTCAGATTTCTTTAAAGCTCCAATCTCCGCATCAAGCTGATTCCCAAAGGCATGAAATTCCTGACCCACTGTCATTGGTACAGCATCCTGACCTTCAGTTCGTCCCAGTTTTACAATGTCTTTAAATTCATCTCCTTTTTTATGAAATGCTTTCGCTAAAAGATCAGCTTCTTTAACCAGCTTATCGTTATGAAGCAATAAGGCTACTTTTATAGCTGTTGGGTAGACATCATTTGTTGACTGTCCCATATTCAAATCATCGTGAGGCTCGATAAATTGATATTCTCCTTTTTTATGTCCGCTTAGTTCCAATGCGATATTAGCTAGAACTTCATTCACATTCATATTGGCAGAAGTACCCGCGCCACCTTGATACAAATCAACCAAAAATTGATCGTGATATTTTCCGTCGATTACCGCTTGGCACGCTTTTTCAATGGCAGCTAATCTGTCTTTTTTAAGGCGACCCACATCGGCATTGGCACGAGCTGCTGCCAATTTTACCATGGCAAAAGCTCTTACATAATCAGGGTAAAATTGTGTTGTCATTCCGCTTATCTGAAAATTTTCTAATGCGCGGGCTGTCTGCACTCCGTAGTATGCGTTTGCAGGAATCTGTTTTTCTCCTAGAAGATCTTTTTCTGTTCGGGTCTGAGCATTAAGAGCACTTATAGACAATCCGAACAACATCAGATATTGTACAGTTTTATACATATTTTTCTTTTTTATTGATTAAAAACAGGAAGCCTTATTGGTTCTTTTTATAAAATGCTTCAGAGAAGTTATATTTAAAAGAAAACTGCAGCTTGCTTATAGAAGTACTCCATCCGTCGTTGAAATTTTCGCGGTCACCCCACTGAAATTCTGCTCCTACCGTACAATTTTTCACAGGAGTATACAAGACATTTACCAGAGCATATTGTCCCTTTTTAAAAGCGTCATCTGTTTGTCCATCTGAGTTATCTATGTCAATCATAGAATATCCTATTGCGGTGCTGAATTTATCACTCCAAGTATGATCTAAAAAAGCTACAACACCCACCAAAGGAAGCGCAACACCTTTTACAGGTCTTGTCACATTGCCAGGAGTATTTTCGATAGCCACATCTACAGGAGCGTCATTCATGTAGTTCTGAATTCCTTCCCCATATACCACTTGCCCTCTAAAAACATCGTTTTTACTAAAGTTGATGTTGGTACTTAAATTAAGCCCCCATCCTACAGCATCTCCAGACAAATCGAACTGATCATTATTTTGGTCTTTCCATTCAATCTTTCTTAAGATACCAGCTAACTCCACATATCCCCATTTCGTTCCAACGTGATATTCTGCTGAAAGATCTGGCAATGGAAATCTGGCTTTTACACCTTGCAATTCAACACGGTTAGCATAATCTCCTTGATCGGCACTTGCTCCAGGTCTTTCTAATGCAATGGTTAAACGTGTATCGCCTTGAATTGGCATATAACGAATTTGAATGTTACGGAAGAATACCATTCCGGTTGGTCCCCAATATTCTAATGAATTCGGAAACACGCCAATATCCATAAATGGGCTCCAAGTTTGCCCTGCTCCAAATTTTCCTAATTCGGCATAAGCATGACGCAAACGAAAAGTGGTTTGTCCAGCATCTACACCAGTACCGAATAATTCGAATTCGAATTGTGTTTTTAATTCTCCAAGTCCAGTATCAAAATAATTTTTAAAACCTAATCTCGTTTGGCGGACAGAAGCATAATAACTTCCATCTGGTCCATACTCATTTTTGTATGAAGGCAATTTAGTCGGTCTTACCACATCATACCAATCGGATTGAATTTGATTGAAATTATAACCAATATCGGTCATAATGAAACCATAGATTTCCATGCTTTTAGACCCTTCGTTTTGAGCCTGAGCAAAAGCGGAAATGAGAAAACAAATTATAATGGCTCGATGCCTCATCGTTGCCATTTGTAAAAACCTTTTTTTCATAATGATTATAGTTTGTTTATTGTGGGATACTACTTAACTATTCATTTGTTTTTTACAATCTGGGCTTAAAATAAAAGTCACTCTATTTTAAAATCTGTATTTCTCAGCACTGGTTTTGGCTCCTAAAGTTTTTTTCAATATTCCTGAAATTTCGTTTTTTGGGTAGACAAAAAATCAAGAACTTCATAAATGCCGCTTGTTTTTTTGTTAAAAAAGTAAAAAAACAACCCTACACCAGCTGATTATCAAACAAATATAATCAATGCTAATGCACCATTAGAGTTATTAACCGTTACATTTAACCGTTAAAAAATCAGATTAATAATATTAATATGTTAAATATTCACATAATTTTATAAATTTGTAACTACATCATATTTAACATTTTATACGCCCAGTGACTTTTTTTTCGCCATTAATAATTTTAAATAAATTTATTATGGAGTCTATAAAAAAAATCCCCCCGGATACCATTTATAATGAACTGGAAAATGTTTTAAAGTTTTATTCTTTCAAAAACTCGATGCTGTTGAGCAATTTTCTGCGCTATATTGTCACAGAAACTATTGATGAAAGACAGCAATTCATTAAAGAATATTCTATAGCTGTAAATGCTTTAAGCAGACCCTCTCATTTTAATCCTCATGACGATGCGATGGTTCGCATTCATGCAGGAAGATTAAGAAAATTACTCAATGAATATTATTCGACCGACGGTAAAGACAATTCGGTGATTATTCATGTCCCAAAAGGTGGTTACGTTCCTGAATTTATTCATAACAACAAGATGAGACACATTGATCTTCCTATCAGTACCCATAAAACAAATCCGGTCATTACGGTTTTTCCTTTCAAATCAATCGCTCAAAGACCAGATTTAGAAGCTTTTTCGCAAATTCTTTCCGAAGAAATAAGCGCTGAACTTTCGCGTTTTCAAGACATTTCTGTTATAGGTCATTTTCCTCCTGGTGTAATTTCAAAAATTAATGAAAATATTTTGGAAGCTGCCAGTCTCGTTGGAGCCGATTTTATCATTACAGGACACATTCAAATTATCGACAATAAACTGCAAATCAGAATCAATTTAGTAGACTCATCTTCCGGAAAGTTTATATTAACTAAAGTGTTTACGCCTGCTACGATCGATGACGGAATTAAAATTCAAAATGAAATTGTAAAAGATATCGTTTCTACAATGGGCGGCTATTACGGCATTATTTTTAAAGAAATGGTAAAAACAGCGCCTTCTAAAATAGCCAACAATTCGAGTATTTTAAAAGCGATCTGCAGTTATCATGAATATCAATGTTCTTACACTGTCGAGAATTATGCAAATGCTTTATCGAACTTAAATGAAGCTGTAGAATTAGATCCAAACCACGCTATTGCTTGGGCAATGCTTGGCGAAATGCATTTGGCTTCTATCGCTCTTGGAATAGATAATTGCAAAAAAACAATCGAAAAGAGCAGTCATTGCATTTCAAAAGCTTTAAAAATAGATCCAAGTTGCCAGCAGGCTTGGTATGCACAGACGCTTCTAAACTGCTTTAAAAAAGATCAGGACAACTGTCTTTCTGCTGCAGAACAATGCATCAAAATAAATCCGAATTCGTCTGGAATTGCTTCTGGAATTGGTTGTATGCTAATTTTTGCTGGCTATTATGAAAAAGGATTTAATTTATTGGAAAATGCAACACGCATAAATCCTTCGCATCCTTGGTGGATTAATATTGGATATTGCTGCTATTACATTCACAAAAAAGAATATCAAAAATCGCTCTACTGGGCAGAGAAAATGGATTTTAGCGAGACAATATGGGATTCTTTGCTAAAAGCTGTTTCGTTTTCTTTACTGAATGAAGACGCAAAAGCAAAAATTCACTTAAATAACCTTCTAGAACTACAAACTCAAACTGCAACAGAAATTAAAGAAATACTTTCTAGTTTTATATTTTCTGATGAGGTTGTTTTTAGAATGGTAAACAGCTTAAAAAGAATCGGACTAAAAGACGATATTTGATTCTTTATAAAACATAAAAAACTCCGCAGAGCCTAAAAATAAGCTTTGCGGAGTTTTTTGTTTTATTTCTAAAGTTAAAAATGCAGTTTCGTAGATTGTTTAATGTAACTCATTACAAATGAACTCTGTACTTTACTGATGTTCGGAATGTCTGAAAGCTTCCTGATAAAATCATTAAACGATTCTGGATCTTTCACAACCACTTTCAGAACATAATCGAAGATTCCGCCCGTTACATATCCTTCTACAACCTCATCGAGTGCCGCAACTTGTCTTGAAAATTCTTCTACCAATTCTAAACGCTGGCTATTTAAAGAGACATTAATAATTACAGTAAAATTTAATCCCACTTTTTTCGGATCAATTATCGCGACGTAATCTTTAATATAACCTTCATTTTCCAGTTTTTTAATTCGGTCATAAACAGAAGTTCTCGACATATTGAGTCTTTCTGTCAAATCGGTGATATCGAATCTTGCATTCTCCTGAAGGATTCGAAGTAACTCTATTTCTTGTTTGCTTAATTCTTGCATCGGATTTTTTCCAGTTAAAGTATAAAAAATAATTCAATTTCGTACAAAACACACAAATAAATCCATTTAAAAAGATTAAATACATATTTAATTCTAAATTATCGACCGTTATTCTACATTTTATACTTTTGAATGTACAAAACATATTCTTCAATACAAAAATGAACAAATATATTATCATTGTTGCTCTTGGCGCATTGAGTTTCGGAATGCTATCTTCTTTTGCTAAAATCGCTTACGGAGAAGGTTATTCTCCAGCAGAAATTACTTTGACGCAAGCACTTGCCGGAACCATAATTTTATGGTCAATCGTAATTTTTAGAAAACTAAAAAACGGTCATAAACTAGCATTAAACTGGAAGTTGCTTTTGGCAGGAACCACAATGGGATCTTCTGCTTTTACGTATTATTTAGCTGTGGCTTACATTCCTGCTTCTTTGGCCATTGTTTTATTGATGCAAATTACGTGGCTTAGCATTTTGGTTGACTGGATATTTTTTAAGAAAAAACCCAATACTGTAGAAGTGAGTTCGGCACTTTTTATCATTTTAGGAACTGTTCTCGCAGGAAATCTTTTAGACTTAAACAATGCTAATATTTCTTTTACAGGAATAGCTTTGAGTTTATTATCGGCTTTGCTTTATACACTTTACATTGTTTTTACGAGCAAAATTGGCAAAGAAACACCAATGTTCGAAAAAAGCGCTTTAATGACCAGCGGTTCTGCCATGATTATATTTTTAATTAACTGCGAAGCCATTACAACAAGTACACATTTAGATTTCGGACTATTGCAATGGGGAACATTTTTAGCCATTTTCGGAACAGTGATTCCGCCGATCTGTTTTACAGTCGGAATGCCTAAAATTGGCGCTGGATTAAGTTCTGTTTTATTGACTTTAGAATTGCCAGCAGCTGTTTTTTGCGCACATATTATTTTGGGCGAAAAAGTGACTTTTCTACAAATTATCGGAATTGCAATAATGCTTGGTTCAATTGTTTATCTTAATATTTCGAAAGCTAAAAAAGAAAAAATCATTCAAAACGAAACTGCTGTATGCTAATTCATATCAACGAAAATAATCTTTACGCCGAATATTATAATGATTTTGAAAATCGCCCAACAATTGTTTTTCTGCATGATTCGTTAGGCTGTGTGGAACTTTGGAGAGATTTTCCAAAAAGAATTGCTGAACTTACTCAATGCAACGTTTTAATTTATGACAGATTAGGTTACGGAAAATCGGATCCTATGCCGACTTATGTTCGTCCCGTAAATTATTTAGAATTAGAAGCTGACGTTTTAAACACGATACTCGAAAAGCTAAAAATTGAAAATGCCATTTTATTTGGCCATAGTGATGGAGGTTCGATTGCGTTGATTGCGGCAAGCAAATATCCAAACCGAATTGAAAAGGTTATTTGCGAAGCGGCACATATTTTTGTTGAAGAAATTACACTTAACGGTATTCGTGAAGCTGTTGTAGCATATCAAAACACAAACTTACCTGAAAGACTTCAGAAATACCACGGAAATAAGACCGAAACCATTTTTAAAGCTTGGACAGAAACTTGGTTGCGAAGCGATTTTAGAAATTGGAACATAGAATCTCTTCTTCCTCAAATAAAATCTCCGTTACTATTTATTCAAGGCGAAAAAGATGAATACGGAACTTTAGATCAAGTTGAAAAAACGATAAATGCAGTATCTGGAAAATCTGAAAAACATATTATTCCAAACGCAGGACATACGCCACACAAAGAAACTCCTGCAGCTGTGCTAGATAAAATCGCTTTGTTTATAGCAGATAACAACTAAGCTGCTTTCTTGCTTGTGCGTTTTTTCTTTTCTAATAATTTAAGATGATTTTCAGCACATAGAATTTTCTCGGTCGTGCCGTTTTTTTGTATTTCGATGAGATAATGAAAATCTCTTTCTTTCGAAGTCGATTTTATTATAAGCCCCTTTTTAAAATCCATTTTTCTTTCGATAACGGTTCCCTTGTAAGATCTCCCACTCAATGCAGTGTAGGAAACATCTTGTCCTTTTACAAATTTCATTGTTTTAGCCGTTTGTTTCTAATATTTGCTAATACTTCTAAATCTGAAAAACTAATGTTAAGGGGGGAGATCAGTTTTTCTATTTCGGCGAATGTATAAAGTTTCAACAATTTACAACCCCGTATTTATACCTGTTTTTTGAGTTTTAAATATAGTTATTTTTTTAATGTAAAAATAACCTTTCAAAAAAAAATTGATACAATTTAGAACAGCCTCTTTTAGACCTTTTTTAAGATGAATTCCTAGTTTTGAAAGATTGAATTTTCATTTCAAAAAAACAACTAAAAAGAGAGCTAAATGGTACAGGAAAGAGTGATGGAAAAATTGGCAATTTTAGCAGATGCAGCCAAATATGATGTTTCTTGCTCATCGGGACAAAGTACCCGTAAAAACAAAAACAAGGGATTAGGAGATACTGGAAGCGGGATTTGCCATGCCTATACGGAAGACGGACGCTGCGTTTCTCTTCTTAAAATCCTACTGACCAATCATTGCATTTTTGATTGCGCGTATTGTGTGAGCCGAAAAAGCAACGACATCAAACGTGCTGCTTTTACCGTTCAAGAAGTCGTCGATTTAACAATTGGTTTTTATCGAAGAAATTACATTGAAGGCTTATTTCTAAGTTCTGGAATCTTTGATAATCCCGATTATACCATGGAACGTCTGGTAAGAATCGTCAAAAAACTAAGACTCGAAGAAAATTTTAATGGCTACATTCACTTAAAAGCAATTCCTGGCGCTAGCGAAGAATTGCTAAAAGAAGCGGGATTGTATGCCGATCGATTGAGTGTAAATGTCGAAATGCCTACAGAACAAAGTCTTAAACTGCTGGCTCCAGACAAAAATCATAAGGATGTAATTAAACCGATGGAATATCTTAAAAATGAAATTATCGGTTATCAAGAAGAGAAAAAATCCAATTACAAAACACCGCTTTTTGCTCCTGCCGGACAAAGCACGCAAATGGTGATTGGCGCAACAAAAGAAAATGACATGGAAATTCTCGGAATGGCCAATTATTTTTACGAACAAATGAAAATGCGTCGTGTCTATTATTCGGGTTATGTGCCGATAAGCTATGACAACAGGCTTCCAGCGATTGGAACTCCTGTTCCAATGATTCGCGAAAACCGATTGTATCAAGCAGATTGGCTAATTCGTTATTACGGATTCAATGTTAACGAAATTGTTGGTTTTGACCAGCCCAATCTTGACTTGGATATTGATCCGAAATTAGGATGGGCTTTGCGAAATATGCATCAATTTCCGGTTGATATTAATACGGCAGATTTAGAACTTATTCAGCGAATTCCTGGAATAGGATTTTTGAGCGCTAAAAAAATTGTTGCAGCTAGAACTTTCAAAAAATTGCAACCAGAAGATTTAAAGAAACTAGGAATTGCCTATAATAGATCGAAATATTTCTTGGCTTTCTCTTCGCCTTTTTATCTGCAGAAAGACCTGACTTCCATTCAAATAAAAAATCAGATTTTGAATTTGCAGAACAGCAAATACAAGAATAATTTTTCGAATCAGCTTGCTTTATTTTAATTCAAATGACACAAATAATTTATGATGGAAGCTATGAAGGTTGGTTAACAGCTGTTTTTGAAATTTACGAATACAAACTAAAAGACATTGTTTTTGCTAAAAAAGAGATTTCAAATACGCTGCTTTTTTCCAATACACATTCTGTTGTAACAGATAATGAAAAAGCAAATCGAGTTTTAAATGGTTTACAGCAACGGCTTTCGCATCAAGGTTTCAACAATCTTTATTTTGCTTTTTTATCTGAATTGGAGCAGATAGAAGAAACTCTATTTCGTTTTGTAGAATATGTTTTTGCAAGTTCGATTAATATCGAAGGAGATTTAAGCCGAAGCGAAGTTTTAAATGTAAAAAAAGCGGCACATTTAACTGGAAAAGAAAGTCATAGAATGAAAGCGTTTGTTCGTTTTAAACTAACAAAAGACGAATTGTATTATGCCATCGTAGAGCCAGATTGTGATGTTCTACCACTTATCGAACAGCATTTTAAAAACCGTTACGCAGACCAGCGCTGGCTGATTTACGACTCCAAACGCAAATACGGAATTTACTATGATCTCGAAAATGTTTCAACTGTAGAAATGCAGTTTGAGTCGAATCCTTCATCCAGTTTTTTAGCCGAAATAAATGATGAAAACGAAGAATTTTTCCAGAATTTATGGCGCAACTATTTCAGCAGCGTTAACATAGAATCGAGAAAAAACACGAAACTTCATATCAAACACATGCCAAAACGATATTGGAAAAATCTAACGGAAAAAATCCCAAACCTCAACAAAAGATAAAAATCTAATTTGATCTGCTAAAATCTTCTCAAATCTGCGTGAAATACTTTTTACGCATTGATTTTCACGCAGATTAAAAAAGATTAAATATGAATCAAGATTATTACTTGCTTTTCTTAAGTGCTTCCAGCAATTCAACCATATCTACCACAGCATAAGTTGAGCAATAATCTGATACGGCGTAAGGTAGAATTAAACTGTTGTTATGAATAATCGCTCCACAAGAATAAACTACATTTGGCACATAACCTTCTCGCTCGTCTTCTAATGGAGAAAGCAACGGCTCTGTAAGTCTTCCTATTTCTTTTGAAGGATCGTCGAGATCAAAAAGCGAAGCTCCAATACAATAGCGTCTCATAGTACCCACTCCATGCGTGATAACAAGCCAGCCCTCTTCGGTCCATAACGGAGAACCGCAATTTCCTATTTGAGTCAACTCCCAAGTAAATTTAGGTTTTTGCAAAAGAATTGGTGTATTCCATTGTGTTACACGATCAGAATACATAATGTAATTATTGACGCCATCAATTCTGGCCAACATGGCATATTTGCCTTTTACTTTTCTAGGAAATAAGGCTAAATTTTTATTCTGCGCTCCTTCTCCGTGAAGCGGCATCACTCTAAAACTATAAAAATCTTCGGTAGAAATTAACTTTGGTAGAATTGTATGTCCGTTATAAGCAGTATATGTTGCCATAACCCTAACAGAATCGTTATCATCTATAAAACGCACAAAACGTGCATCTTCAATTCCGCGGCTTTCAGAATCAGAAATCGGAAATATAACGCGTTCTGTTATATCAGAATCATGTTTGAATTGTAAATCGTAAAAGGAATTCGCCAACCACAAAATTTCTTCCAGCGCCACTTTTCTTTCTTCACGAATTAAAGGATCTTGCAAAGCCTCAATCAGCATATTTTTAAGAACAGCAAATTCAAATTCTTCTGGAAGTCCCTGCATTATCTGAGCGATATATTTGTCTGTTGTATGCATTTCATACAACTTGCTTAAAAATCGTTCTTTATTAAATAAGGTTTTATGTTCAATTTCTGCCTGATCAATATGATTACCGTTTTTCATGACATGCAGATTATTGTCGCGATCTAAAATTGCTCTTCTAAAAACAATCGACGAAATATGACCTTCACCAGTTGCACGAAAAGAAATAATAACTCTTTTTTCTCCTACTTCAAGTCCTGTCTGATCAAAATCTTCTACTATTGAAGGATTAAAAATTGCCGCAGATTCTATCGCATATTCCATTGTGCAGTACGATCCAATCAGCATTTTTCGGTCTAGAGACATGGCTTCATAATCAATTTGCATGCCTTCAATTATGGGTTTTATTCTTTCGCAGTGTCTAAAAAATACTGCCGAAATATTTCGATGCCTTCTCGCAAATTCACGAAGTGTTTGTTCCAAAGTCTGTAGAACTTGTTTTTCATCCAGCATCATTATCCGAAGTACCATTTGTTGGGTTCTTTCTTGCCCATTCATAAAATATCGGGCAACAACTCTTCTGGAATCTGGTAAAAACTTTATATTTTTTCGAACAACGGATACTCGCATAACTGGAAATTTTATGACTAAAAGATTAGGAATTATTTATCACACAACAAGTTAATGATTTTTGTTAAAGAAAAAAACTTAATTTTTTATTAAAACTTCGAATTGGCCTATAATTAAAGGATTTTTTATGATGCTCTCGTCAAAAGTTTTTTTCCTAATTTCGTCTTTATACCTCCAACGTAAAACCATGAAAAATAAAGTCAAATTTTTGAGAGAAGAGAAGAACATGACTCAAAATGAACTTGCCGAAAAATCGGGTCTTTCGTTGCGAACGATTCAGAGAATTGAAGCTGGAAATATTCTGAAAGGCTTTACCTTAAAAACTATTGCCGAAGCTCTAGAAACCAATTCTGAAAACCTCATCATTAAAAAGGAAAATGTTCAAATCGAAAGAGCCAAACTCATTAATCTTTCTGTTTTGTCTGGACTTATTATTCCGTTTGGGAGCGTTATTTTTCCTTTAATCTTAACTTACAAAACGCAAGATGTTGCGAACAAAGAATTAGGAAAACAAATTGTAAGTCTTCAAATTGTTTTAAGCCTTTTACTTTCCGTTTTAATGATTGCGAGTCCGTTTATTCAAAGTGCATTTACTTTAAAATTTCCACTTTTTATTATTCCATTAATCGCAATTCTTAGTTTAAAACTTATTATCGTTATTCTAAACGGAATCAGTTTAAACCAAAAACAAGAGTTAGTTATAAAACTGAAAAACAACTTCTTATAGTTCAAGTCATAAAAATGGCGTAAAACTGTCGTATGGTTTTTGCACGAAAATCTGAATCGAAATCCGAATCTTGCAGAAAAAATAAACCATGAAATTATTTAAGAAAATTGCAATCGTATTTTTAGTTAGTATCGTTTTATTCTTGTTCGGAGGGTATTTTTATTTTCAAAATAAATTCAGTCCGCCAGAGAACTATTTGAAGGTTTCAGGAATTGCCGAAAACATTCCGATAAAATGGATTTCTAGCGACGAAAAAGCTCATTCTGCTTTGCTTTTGCCAATCAAAATTGACGGAATCGATCAAACGTTTTTCATGCAATTTGATTCGGGTTCACATTCTACAGTTTTCTACAAAATAGCTTTAAAATCCATTGCTGAAAAATTTCAAAATCAGCTGAAAATTGATCCTAAAAACAATCCCATTTCAAGTTCTTTTTCAATCGGAAATATGAAAGTGATTTCAAACAATTTTGAAGTTTTGGATTACGGCAAAAAAGTCGATTTTGACAATCCAAAAACAGAAAATATTATCGGAACAATCGGAACCGATTTATTAGAAAAACGAATTACCATTTTAGATTTCAAAAACAATCAATGCTCTTTTATTGAGAAAATTGAAGAAACTGATTTTACTCCTTTTGAATTCAAAAAACGTAAGATTTTAATTCCTTCAAAGATCGAAAATGAAAATCTAAAATTGCTGTATGATTCTGGATCCAGCGGTTACGAACTGATAACAACAAAAGAAATTTGGCAGAAATACAGAATTAAAAACAGCGCTGTAAAAACCGAAAAAGGTAATTCTTGGGGAAATACATTGAGCGTTTATT
Source organism: Flavobacterium sp. HJSW_4 (assembly GCF_042436695.1). Taxonomy (NCBI): domain Bacteria; kingdom Pseudomonadati; phylum Bacteroidota; class Flavobacteriia; order Flavobacteriales; family Flavobacteriaceae; genus Flavobacterium; species Flavobacterium sp. HJSW_4. Next base: position 26,063 of record NZ_JBHNPP010000033.1, on the reverse strand, counting down.
CCGCTTCCGCGAAAAGGAAAATACAATTTAAGAATCTGACTTTCGATCTTTCTGAAGTTACCTACATTGAAGGCACATCAGAACTTCAAAAAATTTTAATGAAGCGTTCTGGAATGCAGGGAATGATTGGCAACAAGCTTTTCCTCAATCACAAATTAATTCTGGATTGTAAAAACGAAAAATTTAAGTTGGAATAAGAGTAAAATTCTACAATAATAAACTGTTTTAAGAATTGATTTTAATGATATTTTTGACGTTCTCAATGAAGCTTTCAGTGTCTTTGATTTCTTGTTTGATCAATTGATGATGTTCTGCCAAATCGTGCTGTTCCATCATGTCTTTTTTCAAATATTTAATCATCGATTCTAGACTTCGCGTATCGTTTTGATTTTGTCTTTTTAATTCACGCTGTTTGCTTTCCAGATATTTCAAAGTCTCTTTCAACTTTAGAACGTTTAATTTCCCCAACCTATTATTTTTAATAATTCATAAAAAAAACAATGGCCAAAAATGTGGTAAGATTCAATATGCTCCAAAAACTAATACCACTCGAATTTACCTCATTCCTAGCCATTGTTATTTGACACTTACGTACAAATCGATTTTTTGGATTTAATAAATTTCACATTTTTTTCAATTTTTGTTTCAAAACAAAAAAGTGCTTGTTTCACATCACTTTAGCACAAAAAACAGAAAGCAGAAAATTTTTATTTTTTTCTAATGATGATAAATTGGTATTTAAAACACAACTTTCAGAACATCAAAATGTTACCAAAAACAAAGCAAAATTGTGAATATCTATTTGAAGATTTAACTGTTTATTTTGCAGTATCATTTATCTTTGACATCCTTAAAAATTTTAAAAGAGATGAGCGCAATTTGGTACGAATGCAAAGTAAAATATAGAAAAACAGATGAAACTGGAGGACAAAAAGTTTTAACCGAGCCTTATTTGGTTGACGCTTTGTCTTATACAGAAGCTGAAAAAAGAATGACCGAAGAAATGGCTGCTTATACTAGTGAAGAATTTAAAATCACAGCTATAAAAGTGGCAAATTATGCTGAAATTCATCCTTTTGAAAATGCAGACAGATGGTTTAAATCTAAAATCACTTTAATTGCTTATGATGAAGAAAGTGGTAAGGAAAGAAAAACGAGCATGTATATGTTGGTTCAGGCAAATGATGTTCGCGAAGCTTTTGACAACACGCTTCACATAATGAAAAATACAATGGGAGAATATTCTATTCCTGCCATTACAGAAACTGCAATTATGGATGTTTTTCCTTATTTCAGCGGTGAAGAAGGCGAAACAGAAATGTTAGAAAGATTCAATACATTAAAAGCTTCTAAACCAGAAAAGCCAGAGGTTGAAATTGTCGATCACATGGAATTTGAAACTGCTTCAGAGGAATAATATCCTAAATGCATAAAAAAATAAAGAGCTTCAGAATTATCTGGAGCTTTTTTTATTTCCCTAAAATTCATCTGTTTAACTTTAATACAAAATAAATAATATATTAGCTGTAGATTACCAATCGAAGACCAAAAATCAAAACCACATGACCAAAAAGAACCTGATTTTATTCGGATTTATAATTCTAAAATTCATTCTGCAATATGTCTTAATTAGTCCCGAATATGATTTACAGCGCGACGAATATCTGCATTTAGATCAAGCGCATCATTTGGCTTGGGGCTATTTGTCTGTTCCGCCAGTTACGTCTTGGTTTTCGTATCTTATTCTTTTGCTTGGGAATTCCGTTTTCTGGGTGAAGTTCTTCCCTGCCCTATTTGGCGCCTTAACACTTTTGATTGTCTGGAAAACTATCAAGCTTTTAAAAGGCAATCTTTACGCTTTAATTTTGGGCGCATTGTGCGTTTTGTTTTCATGTTTGTTGCGTTTAAATATGCTTTATCAGCCAAACTCTTTTGATATTTTATGCTGGACTGCGCTTTATTATGTTTTAATACAATACCTCACTTCAGAAAACACAAAATGGCTTTATTTTGGCGGAGTAATTTTTGCTTTAGGCTTCTTAAATAAGTACAATATCGTGTTTCTATTACTCGGATTAGTTCCTGCTATTTTACTTTCTAAACAGCGAAAAATACTAGCGACAAAAGAGTTTTATTTTGCTCTAATTTTAGGATTGATCCTAATTCTTCCCAATTTATATTGGCAGTACAGCAATCATTTTCCAATTGTGCATCACATGAAGGAATTAGCAGAAACGCAATTGGTTAATGTAGATTTAGGTGATTTTCTAAAAGAACAAATTCTATTTTTCATTGGCGGATTATTAGTGATTTTAGCCGGACTTTACGCCGTTTTATTCTATAAGTCTTTCAAAAAATACCAGCTCTTTTTTGCCTCATTTGTTTTCACCCTTTTAATTTTTATTTACTTCAAAGCAAAAGCGTATTATGCCATTGGGTTATACCCCATCTATCTCGCTTTTGGAGCTGTTTATATTTCAGAAATTCTAAATAATGGGTGGAAACGTTTCCTAAAACCTGTTTTTATTCTGATTCCGTTATTGCTTTTTATTCCGATTTACAATGTTGCTTTTCCAAATAAAAGCCCTGAATATATGGTTGCACATTCTGAACCATACAAAAAACTAGGAATGCTTCGCTGGGAAGACGGAAAAGATCATCATCTGCCTCAAGATTTTGCTGATATGTTGGGCTGGAAAGAATTGGCTAGGAAAACAGATTCACTTTATGCTTTACTGCCAAATCAAAAAGAAACGATTGTGCTTTGCGATAATTACGGGCAAGCTGGCGCGATTAATTTTTATTCTAAAAAAGGAATCAAAGCCGTTTCTTTCAATGCAGATTACTTAAATTGGTTCGATCTCAGCATTTCCTATAAAAATCTTATTCGCGTTAAGGAATTTGACGAAAACAATGAAGAACTAAAAGAAACAAGTCCGTATTTTGAAACGGCTGCAATTGGCGGTCAAATCACCAATCAGTATGCGAGAGAATATGGAGCTACGATTTTTGTTTTCACGAATGCCAAAATCGACATCAATAAAAGAGTAGAACAGGAAATCAACGAAGAAAAAGACAAAATCATAAATGATTAATTTCAAGAACATATCTTATTTAAAGACCGGAACTCCAAAACAACAAGCTGCACTCATGGTTTTAACCCAACATAAAATTCTAGAAAATCTTGCTGAATTTGATCCTATTTTAGTTGGCACAATTCCGATAAATATTGATATCGAAAACAGCGATTTGGATATTGTCTGCTATTGGAAAAACAAATCTGATTTTATTGAAAAAATCAAACAGCTTTTCGAAAAAGAAAACCATTTTTCAATTCGAGAAGAACTTATTAATAATCAAGATTCTGTTATTGCCAACTTCTTTATTGATGCTTTTGAAATCGAAATCTTTGGACAAAATACACCAACAGAACTTCAAAATGGTTATCGACACATGCTCATTGAGCACCAAATTCTAAGTTCCAGAGACGAAAACTTCCGATTGGAGGTCATTAAACTAAAAAAAAGTGGCATAAAAACCGAACCCGCTTTTGGCTTGCTACTAGGCTTAAAAGGAAATGTTTACGAAGAATTACTGCATTATAAATTATAAAAAAAGACGTTCTTTTTTTAAATTAAGAAAAATAAAATCCTAAAATAACTTGCATAACCGTATTTAGTGTGTATCTTTGCACCCGAAACATCGCGGGATAGAGCAGTAGGCAGCTCGTCGGGCTCATAACCCGAAGGTCACAGGTTCGAGTCCTGTTCCCGCTACTAATAAAAAAAGCTTCAGAGAAATCTGGAGCTTTTTTTATTATATCTTGTAACATTCACAAGTGCAAATACTTCACATTACTAACTTTTTTCCAGTTCTGTCTCGGTATGCATTACACAAGCCCATTTATTATTTTCTTTAATCCAAGTAGAAGTGCAAACACACTTTATAGGCGTTTTTTGACTGTCATCTAATATTGTAAAATCCAGAAGATATCCTATTACGACAGTGTTCTCAGAAATTAGTTTTTCTTTTACATCATAAATATTAAGCACTTTTATTTTATTGGTCTGTCCCGAGTCAAACATTTTTTTAAATTCCTCCTCGTTGATACTCTGAATACCGTTTTTTCCAGCAACTACGCAAGGAAACATCGTCAAGTTTTTTACTGTTTCATAATCATCATTTTCAACTCCGTGCCAGTATTTTTTTTCTAGCTCTATAATCTGTGTTTCCATATTATCTCGTTGTTAATTAGACATTTCACAAATTTCAAAATTAATATTGAATTAAAACCGCTCCTTTAACATAGATTTAATTTTCATAAGAAAACTTCTTAATACTATCTTGTACAAATTAAACGAAGTGAAGAGAAAATTACATCCTTTCAAAAGGATAAATCATCTCAAATTTCGATATAATATCTGACAAAAAGAATATTTACAGATATTTTTTTATCTTTGAAATTCAGGTTTTTTAATCGAAATGGCTTTATCTTTGAGCCTTCAGAAAATCAAGATTCATTTATGGAACAGAAAATTCATCAGGGAAGAAACGTAAAACGATTCAGAGAAATGCTTGGCATCAAACAAGAAGCATTGGCTTATGATCTGGGCGAAGATTGGAACCAGAAGAAAATTTCTATGCTGGAGCAGAAAGATATAATCGAGGATTCTCTACTTAAACAAATCTCAAATTCTTTAAAAATTCCCGTTGAAGCTTTTCAGAATTTTGATGAAGAACAAGCGATAAATGTAATTGCCAATACTTTTGGAGATAATGCTTGCGTTGGAAATCCTAATTCAACTTTCAACTTCAATCCTATTGAAGAATTAAAAAAACTTCACGAAGAGAAAATTGCTTTATTTGAGCGTATGCTGAAAGAGAAAGATGAAATGATGGCAAGACTTGAAAAGCTAATCAATAAATAAAGTGCTATTCTAATTTTTTAATCAGAATAAAAAAAAGCTTCAGAGAAATCTGGAGCTTTTTTTACATAATCTCTTCAAATGCCATTGCTTCTTCAAATGAAATTTCTTTAGTTTTAAAAGCATCTTCTATATTTACGATTCTTTTAATTCTTTTCATAATTTCATCTGTTTTTTCACTTACAATATTGTTTGGTAAAATCTCTGCATAATAATCTACTTGATTATGCCAGTCATGCACAAATTGCAATTCATTTACATTTTCGAGTTTGCTGAAAAGTCCATAATTTTCATTAACAAGATGAGAAAGTAACTTTTTGCTTCCATCCTTTTTGGCAGTTTCTGCATCATTGTACAGTTGCTTTATTGCACCTGTCATTCCTGGACAAATAGTAGTAAAATCCCAAGCGGAGATTTTTATTGCCGTTATTTCACTTTCAGTCCAAAAAGCGTCATTTAATTCGTTTATATAAAAATGATCATTCTCTTTTTCAATTACAGAGTAAAAAGGAAATGAAAAAAGCTTTGATAATTCTAATACCTGACTATCAGTTGCACTTGCTGGCAACCAAAAATCAGTATCGAAATTTAGTTTAAATTCTTGTTCAAAAAAAGAAGATACCTTTTCGATCAATGCAACATAATCGTTATTCGAATAAACAAAATCTTTAATCATCGGATTGTCATTTCTTAGAAAATCGACAGTCAGTTTTTCGATTAAATCTTCGGCTTCAGAAACAGAAGAGCATTTCTGAATTATTTGTCCAAATCCACCATATTTGTAGGCATCGCCATCCCAAAACAAATAGGATTTCCTAATTATTATCTCCATAGTTTAATCTTTTAAATACAATTTAAAATTGCCATTAACTTTCCAGTTTTTTTGTGAAATTGAATTTGTAGGATAGCTTCATTTTTATTCAAGCGAATATAGGAAATGTTTTCATTCTCATTTTTATTAGTTTTAACTTCAAAACCAATAAAAACAACCAGTCACAATCATACGAATATTCTTTCAAAACAAAAATATTTCAATATTTCTAAAAAATATTTTTCTTTCAAAAAGAACCTACAATTGACGTTTTTTAGCTTCCTAATCTCAAAACAAATATTTATTAATCAAATAAATACAAAACCATTAACTTCGATTATCAATAAACAAAAATGGATCAAAGCCGCTCTTTCTTCAAAATTTCTAAAAAAGTTTTTTCAAAAAAGCTTTGTACAATCCAAAAATAGTTGCACTTTTGCACCCGCAATAGCAAAGCAGGTCCGTTCGTCTATCGGTTAGGACGCCAGGTTTTCATCCTGGTAAGGGGGGTTCGATTCCCCCACGGACTACTTACTAAGTCAAAAGCTCTAGAGAAATCTGGAGCTTTTTTTGTTTATATTTACTTCGTTAAATGTTTGAATATTTTGAGAAGAATATCGAAAGGCTACAAAACCTACAAATAAGCCCTAAATTAGGAAACACAACACATCAAACACAATAACAAAGCAAACAAAAAGTTATAAATGAGTAATTTCTGATTATATAAAACAATCAAAAAATCAACCCAAATCTTAAAATGAAACACAAATTAATAGCCCTTTTATTTGTATTCGCCTTTGCAAATATGTCTGGACAAGCGCCCGCCAGCAAAACTAACTATACTAACAGTAAATTACCTGTGGAAGAAGCTGTAACCAACAAGTCTTTAAAACCGCTGAAAAAAATCTCTTTAGACGATACTTCTATTTTAATTTACGATTACGACGGTTCTCTTTTTTCTTGGGATCTAGAAGTAGAAAGCATTGTTTGGACTGTAAAAGCTTCAGATGCTCATGCTGAAATGTGTGCCAATAAAATAACTATTCATGATGGAGTTGTATATATTCCTTTTATTAATGGCGAAATTTACGCAGTAGACAACGGTACAGGAACTATTTTTTGGAAATCGAGATTAGGCAATATCAAAGATCAGGTTGTTCTAAAAGATCAGACTCCAATTATAGCTAACGGAAAACTATTTATTACTGCTCAAAATCAAAATCAGAGCAGCAATTTGTATGCTTTGGATTTAAAAGACGGAAGCTTGGCTTGGAACTACAAATTAGACACGCCAAACAACGATATTGAGCCATTATTTTTCGACAATAAGATTTTCACTCAAAGCGGAAATAATGTGTATTGTTTTGAAGCCTCTACAGGAAAACTGCTGAACCAAAAAAGTTTTGACGAAACCATGACTGGGAAACCGGTTACAGATGGCGAAAGTATTTTTATAGCTGGCGACAAAAATTGGCTATATGCATTAAAGCCAAATAGCTTAGATGTTTTATGGCAATTTAAAATAGAGGAAAATCAAAACAACGTTAAAGAACGCATAGTTTGCCACGACAAAAAACTATATTTTGCATCACAAGGCTCTGAAGTTTCTTCTATTTACGCTGTTGATTCTAAAACAGGAACTCAGCTTTGGAAAACTGATTTTAAAGGCGACAATGTAGAATATATCGTTAAAGAAGTTGATAATCTTTGGGGATACACTCGCAATAAGAAACTTTTTGAATTGGACTTATCAAACGGCGAAATAGCTTTTGAAGAAAAACTAACAACGCTTCCAATTTCAAATATTGAATTTCCTGCTGACGACAATTTGCTTTACTATTATTGCGATGCAGGCTTAATTCAGTTCGATTTAAAAGAAAAAGACGAAAATGTATATTATATGCGCACCTCAATTACAGACAATCCTTATAGCGCTTATTTGAAGATAATTCGATAACAAAAAAGAGAAGTGATTTCAGATGAAAAAACTTCTCTTTTTTTGATCGTAATAAAATAAAAAAGACCAATATAATTGGTCTTTTTTTGCTATCCTGTTTTGAGAAAAATTTATGCTCTGAATAAAGCATATTTATTGTGGCTGTACAAAACTTTATCATAAGGAACATAAAGCGAAACTATTTTCTCTGTTGATTCTTCAAATTTGATTCCGTTATGTTTTCTAAACAAATAAATTTCTTTTAAGCAGTTAGAAAGACTTTGGTGAATTTCACTTGTGAAAGTTGGCAATTTTTTATCTCCAACCAAAAGATCAATCTGATAGTTTGAACTGCTTTTTGACAAGTTGTTACCAATAATTCTAATTGTAAAAGTTGTTGGTTTTCCGTATTGTTCTCCCTGATATTGTAGCGTCATGATTTCTTTTTATTAAGTGATTAGTAATACCGCCAATTACTCGGTTTTTGGTTCTCTGATACTTTTATTAAAGTTATAAAAATTTTAGACAAACATAAAGAATTCCATTCTAAATTAAATGTTATTTTTTCAAGAAACCTTCACGTCTAAAAAACGAAAAACCGTAAGAAATTACGGTTTTAATAATTAACTAAATGTAAAATTCATTCATAAGCATCGATTGGTTTTGGTAACTATTGTAATTTATTTTCTTGGTTTATTTCTAATAAAAATGGATTTCCGTTTTCATCCATCATTGTCATATTTAAAGCGTCTAACACCGCTATCTTTTTTGAAACTTCGCCTGTAAATTTATTATACGAAAGATTCAATTCTTCCAAACGGGCAAGCTTTTCAATTTCCAGAGGAATTTCGCCTGTAAAATCATTATCAAACAAACTAAAATTCTCAAGCGCGTTCCAATTAATAATTTCATTTGTCAAACTTCCCGAGAACTTATTATTGTTCAGCAACAGTACTTTCAAACCTGAAATTTTATAAATCGAAACAGGCAGTTTTCCGTTAATCTCGTTATTAAAAACAGCCAAAACTTCCAACTGATTCAGCTTTCCAATTTCCAAAGGAAGCTCTCCTGAAATATTATTCATAAAAAGCTCTAAATCTTTCAATTTTCCTAATTGGCAAATTGAAGTCGGAATTGCGCCAGATAATTTATTATCAGCAATATTAAGCAATTCCAGTTCTTTTAGATTAAAAACTGAAGAAGACAAATTTCCTTCAATTTTATTCTTTTCCAGATTGAGCGATTCTAAATTTACAAGATCGTAAAGCTCTTCGGGTAATTCTCCTTGCAGATTATTGTCTGCCAAATTTAACCCAATCACTTTTCCATTTTCAGCTTTAACACCGTACCAAGTAGAAACAGACAGATTTAAATTCCACTGTTTTTTCCATTGCAAACCATTTGTTGCATGATACAATTTTATAAGCGCTTCTTTTTCTTTATCCGAAACGGTATCTGCCAAAACACTTAGCGAAAAAGCAAATACAAAAGAAATCGTAATTAAAACTTTCATAACAGATTTGGGATTTGTTACGAGTGTAAAATTATATAATTCGTTCGACATAATTCATAAAAACATCGACAAAATACCAACAAATAAACAATCTTTTCACAACTATCCTAACACTTTTCTTAAAGCCTAATTGCAGTACATCTAAATTTCAATTTTAAAAGAAACTCTTTTGATTCAAAAACTCGTGCTATTTATTTAGATTTTTAATTTTGTTTAGAATGATATCTATTCGCTGTTCTAACGTTAAATCACCTGAAATCTCTAAAACATCAAAGTTAATAGAGGCTAGCCATTTTTTATGAGCCTCAAAATTTCTACTTGCAATTCCAGTATTGTTATCATAATCCTCAGCCCATTTGATAAAATTTTCGAATTGCTGTATTCTCTCAGGATCATTATAAATTACGTTTCCATACCTTTCAAATTCTCTTTTCTTCAACCTTTCCATTCTAATTTGAGATGGAATCCATAGAAACACAACTAAATCAAAATCTGGGAAAACATTTTCTCCCCATTCAAATATAGAACCGCCTAAAATCCAATTTCCCAAACTTTCGAGATCCGATTTTATTTTTGAGTTTCTCACTTCGGGATCTCTTTTTAAGGTAAATGGTACACCTGTAGTTTCCCAAAAATAATCATCACTGTCTAAATATTCAAAATGCATTTTTTCAGCTAATGCTTTACCTGTTGTTGTAACGCCACTTCCGGACGCACCAAAAATATGAATCTTCATTTTACAACTATTTACCTTGTCAATATTACAAAAAATAACTTCAGCACCTTCAAATTTGGATCTTGACAACCAAGACTCGGTTTAATAAATATCAAAACAATTTAGTGCTCAATATTTTTATTACATTTGAACAACTAATTCTAAAAACCTCATATCATGCAAATTAACTTCGCCGCTTTATTTATTGCAGCAATTGTAACATTAGTAACTGGTTTTATCTGGTACAACCAAAAAGTATTTGGAACGATCTGGATGAAAGAAAACAATCTGACTCAAGAAGAGTTAAAAAAAGGAAATATGCTTAAAATCTTCGGATTAACGTATCTTTTTTCACTAATGATTACGATGACTCTAATGTCACTAACCATCCATCAGTCTGGAGCAATCGGAATGGTTGGTGGACCGCCGTTGATCGATAGTGCAAAACCTTCATTTGCAGCTTTTATGGCAGATTACGGAATGGCTTACAGAACTTTTAAACATGGCGCGCTTCACGGTTTTATGTCTGGATTATTTTTCGCATTTCCGCTAATTGGAATTAATGGTTTATTCGAAAGAAAATCTTGGAAATATATTTTCATTCATGCTGGATATTGGACGCTAACCTTGACTCTTATGGGCGGAATCATCTGCGGATTTGCTTAAAAATCAACATACAGAACCCGTTTGAAAAACTCATTTCAAACGGGTTTTTCTTAATAATAACTTAAAGCTGGATAGTTATTATAAATATTATCTAATTTTGAAGAAATTAGCTCACTCTTTTGAATACAACATATTCTTTCCAAATTTACAAAAGCGCATCGTTATTGCCTTTAGAATGGAACTCGCTCGCAGCAAATAATATTTTTTTGACACGAGAATATCTCGAAGTACTGGAAAACTCTTGTCCAGTAAACATGACTTGCCATTTTATCGGACTTTTTGAAGAAGAAAAACTAATCGGAATTGTTTTAACGCAGTTCTTATTTGCAGAAAAATTAGAGTCTTTTGGCGAACGCGATAAATGCTTAAAAACTTCTGTTCGTAATTTCGCCTTAAAGAATTTTGCTTCACACGTTTTATTCGTTGGAAACAATATGCTTACTGGTCAGAATGCTTTTGTTTTTGATGAAAAAATCAAAGAATCAAAAGCAATTAAAACACTTCATAAAGCAATTAATCAGCTAAAAAAGGATTTAAAAGAAAGCGGAAAGAAAGTTCATATTACCAGCATTAAAGACTTTACAGCAAAAGAAATCGAACCGCTTCAAGCTGAATTCAAAAACAATTACACGTTTTCGACGCAGCCGAATATGATTTTTGAAATCAACGAAAACTGGAAAACCGAACAAGATTATATCGATGCTTTATTAAAAAAATATCGTGATCAATACAAACGTGCTCGTAAAAAATCGGAAGGAATTATAAAACAGCAGATGTCGCTTTCTGACATTAAACAATATGAAGATGTAATTTACGATTTGTATTTTCATGTGGCTAAAAATGCCCCTTTCAATACTTTTTTTCTGGCTCGAAATCATTTCAGTTTTTTCAAAGAAATCATGGGAGAAAAATTTCTTCTCTATGGTTATTTCTTAGACGAAAAACTAATTGGTTTCAATACTTTAATCAAAAACGGAGACATAATGGACACTTATTTTCTTGGTTATGATGAAAGTGTTCAGCGCGAAAAAATGCTGTATTTAAACATGCTTTATGATATGATTGCTTATTCGATCAAAAAAGGTTTCAAAGAAATTGTTTTTGCTAGAACCGCTCTTGAAATCAAAAGTTCTGTTGGAGCAAAACCTGTAAAAATGTATGGTTTAATTACGCATAGCAATGCTTTAATAAACCATAACATTTCTAGATTTTTCAATTATCTGGAACCCAAAACGGAATGGCAAGAACGCAATCCATTTAAATAAAATCAAGGAACAGCAATTTTCATTTGTTTGTGCAGAATATCGATTTCTAACGAAGTCTGCGCTCCACAATATTCTCCATCAATTTGAAAATTAACTGGATAATCTGTTTTTATTTCTGCTCTATCAGTTGAAATAATCACAATGTCATCAGAATCGATTGGCATATTTCCCGTAATTATTTTTCCGATTAAAAGCAGATCGAGACTTTTTAAAATCACCAATTCAAACTTGCCATCATTCATAGCACCATTCGGATTTATAATTACTCCCGTTCCATATTTCTGCGAATTAGCAATTACAATCATTCTTGCTACATGTTCAACTGTTTTGTTATTTGCTGAAATTGTAGCCACAAACGGATCTTCAGATTCTTTCAGCGTTGTAAAGGCCTGCAATGCATAACCCCAAAAACCTCGAACATCACTTTGCTCGTAGTTTTTAACGAGATTTGCATTTAAACCAAGATCGCTTAAATGAATGCTTTTTTTACCGTTGATGCAAATCATATCCATTTCGATATAATGATGCAAAAAGGCTATTTTAAGATTCTCCTCTATTCCAGTAGGAAGATTTAAGTCAACCGAAAGTCCGTTTGCAGAACCAGCAGGCAAAATCCCGATTATAACATCTTGATCTTCCATTGCTTCGGCTACCATTTTTATCGTTCCGTCACCTCCAGCAACAATAATTCGTTCTGGTACATATTGATCGTATATAGATTGTATCGCTTTTAAATCATTTTTTCCCGTCGTTTCATAGACTTCTAAATCAAAATGATTGGTTGTTGCAAATTCTTCAACAGCATCAATTAAATCTGATTTATCCAAGTCTCCAGAAATAGGATTTACAACAAACAGAATATTCTTTTTCAAAATTTTATTTTTAAAACCAATTAAATTAAGTAAATTACAGTTACATAAATGTACATAAATGAAACCAATTCTACAATTATATCGAGGTTATGCAAATGAGCAAGAGTTAATTGTAATGGGACATGTTTTAAAAAGGGAACATAAATATGATTTTGAGAAAAGGAAATTAAAAAACGCCACTTCGATTCTCAAATTGTTCCGAATAAAAACCATTAAAAATTTTGATGTTTATCTTCATTATAATGGAGAAGTAATTCACACTAAAACATTAGACGACGGCTTTTTCAACTTTTGCATTCCGTTAGAAAAAGAAACACATTTTGGATGGATGACTTATGAAGTGAGTCTAAAATACAACAATGAAACCGTAACTTGCAAAGGCAGTTTTATAAGACCTCACAAAGGAAAACTCGGAATCATATCTGATATTGACGACACTTTTCTGATTTCGCACACAAATAACTTCTTTCGAAAACTTTATATTTTATTATTTAAAAATGTAAACGATCGAAAAGTTTTCAAGGATGTTGTTCCTCATTATCAAGCTTTAAGCTCAGCAGGAAGAGATAGCGAAGAAGAAGTAAATGCTTTTTTCTACATCTCTAGCAGCGAATGGAATTTATACCGATTTATTGCCAAATTCACCAAAATACACAAACTGCCAAAAGCGGTTTTCCTTCTAAAAGACATCAAAAGAGGAATTACCGATTTCTTTATGAGCGGAAGAGGAAATCACGATCATAAATATGATAAAATCAAACATGTCGTTGAATTCTACCCTACTTTAAAATACGTTTTAATGGGCGATGATTCTCAGCACGATCCAATGCTTTACGAGAGAATTTGCAAAATATTTCCAGTTACAGTAATTGCTGTTTATATTAGACAAACAGGCAAAACTCAAAAAAATGAAGTAAAAAAGATTTTAAACAATTTAGAAAGCCTGAATGTTTCGGTTTGTTATTTTAAAGAAAGTAGCAAAGCGATTGAACATTCTAGATCTATTGGAATTATTAAGTAGATTTTTTTTAGTTATATCAGTCGCAGTCTCGGTTTTCAGTCTCTTGATGGACTTTATTTTGGATAATCTAAAACTAAAAAACCTTTGTCAAAAGTTAGAACTTGACAAAGGTTTTTTTAAATATTTTACTGAGACAGAAAACTGAGACTGCGACTGCAAACTACGCATTAAAACTATCAATCTCTTCTTGAACGATTTCCCAGTCTGCTAGCAATTTATCTAAATCTTCTTTCTTTTTGTTGTAAGCAGTAAAAAACGAAGCGTCTTCGATATGCTTATCGTAGTTCGTTTCTAGCGCTTTATCGTCATGCTGAATGTCTTTTTCTAATTGCTGAATCTGACTTTCGATTTTGCTTAATCTATTTTGAAGCGCTTTTGTTTTCTTCTGATCTTCATAAGAAACTTTAGAAACCTCTTTCTCTTTTGGAGCCGCTGCTTTTACAACATCTTTTTTCTCCACTTCACGCATATTTTCCAAATTGCGTTGTTCTAAGAAGAAGTTGATATCTCCAAGATATTCTTTAATTTTCTGATCTTTAAATTCATAAACGATATTCGACATTCCTTGAAGAAAATCCCTGTCGTGAGAAACTAATAATAAAGTTCCGCCGAATTTTTGAAGTGCCGCTTTTAAAACGTTTTTAGATTTAATATCTAAGTGGTTCGTAGGCTCATCCATCAGCAATACGTTGATTGGCTGTAACAATAGTTTACAAAGCGCCAAACGGTTACGCTCTCCTCCAGAAAGTACTTTTACTTTTTTCTCTACATCGTCTCCGCGAAAAAGGAAAGAACCTAACATATCGCGAACTTTCATACGGTTTGTGTCTGTCGCCGCGTCTTCCATTGTTTGAAGCAAAGTAATTTCTCCGTCTAAATATTCCGCTTGATTTTGAGCAAAATATCCTAATTGTACATTGTGTCCCAATTTGATATTTCCTTCATATTCAAATTCGTTTACAAGAGCTTTGATGAAAGTCGATTTTCCTTGTCCGTTTTGTCCAACGAAAGCAATTTTACTTCCTCTTTCAACTAATAAACTAATATCTTTCAGAATCGTTTTGTCTCCGTAAGCTTTTGTTACGTGTTCAGCTTCAATAACTACTTTTCCTGGTTCTTTAGAAACTGGGAAAGAAATATTCATTACCGAATTATCATCTTCGTCCACTTCGATTCTTTCTACTTTATCTAATTTTTTAATCAACGATTGTGCCATCGAAGCTTTTGAAGCTTTTGCACGGAATTTCTCGATTAATTTTTCTGTTTCTTCAATCTTTTTCTGCTGATTCTTTTGAGTTGCTAATTGCTTCTCACGAATTTCATGACGCAGTTCTAAATATTGAGAATATGGTTTATTGAAATCGTATGCTTTTCCTAAAGAGATTTCGATTGTTCTGTTGGTAACATTATCTAAGAACATTTTATCGTGCGAAACGATTACCACAACTCCAGGATAATTACGAAGGAAATTCTCTAACCAAATGATACTCTCAATATCTAAGTGGTTGGTAGGCTCATCCAGAAGCAATACATCATTTGACTGCAATAACAATTTAGCCAATTCGATACGCATTCTCCATCCTCCAGAAAATGTTTCCGTTTGATTATTAAAAACTTCTCTTTTAAAACCTAAACCTAAAAGGATTTTCTCTGTATCTCCAACATAATTATAACCTCCAAGAAGATCAAAACGGTGTGTGTAATCAGACAAATCTTCTATAATCTGTCCGTATTCTTCACTTTCATAATCAGTTCTAGTAACCAATTGATGATTGATTTCTTCTAATTTTTTCTCAACAACTTTAATCTCAGTAAAAGCTTCGTATGCTTCTTCCAAAACAGTTCTCCCTTGCTCAAAATCAATATCCTGACGAAGGAATCCCATTCTGATATCTTTTTCTTGAGAAATAACTCCTGAATCTGGCTTGAAATCTCCTGCTAACATTTTTAGCATTGTAGATTTACCTGCTCCGTTTTTACCAACAAGACCTACGCGGTCGCCGGCGCCTAAACGAAAAGTAACTTCTTCAAATAAATAGGTTCCTCCAAAAGAAACGGAAAGATTGTGTATGTTAAGCATAATATATTGCTGTAAATCTAAAGGTTAAAAAAACCTTTTATTCATTAAATAAATAAACTGTAAACAAGTGAATTATCCTGTTACAATTTTGAAAGTGCAAAAGTATAACTTTTAATTGAAGTTTTTATACTGAAAAACAATAGCTTTTGGAAAATTCAAAACTAAAAGCCTCGTGTAATTTTCAATTTTCTTTCTTTAATCAAACCAAAAACAATTCTACTGAAAAATATACTACCAATATACATTTTAGAAAAAAAGGAATAGGGAGAACAAACATTATATTCAAAATTCAGTTTAAGAGACTGTAAGTTTTTATCCTGATTAAATAGCTTAAACCTTGAAAATACCTTATATTTGCCTTAAATAAATTCTCCTTTTCACACTGTAATCCTAAGTACAATCGAGGTGAATTAAAGACAATAAAAATTTACTTAAAATGTTCAAAAGAGGTTCCAAACTAAATAGCATAATAACAGGAAGTTGTCCAAAATGCCAAAAAGAAAGCATGTATGAAGACAAAAATCCGCTTCATTTAAGCAAAGTTCTCAAAATGAATGAAAATTGCAGCCACTGCGGATTCAAATACCAAATTGAACCTTCTTTTTTTTACGGCGCAATGTATGTTAGTTACGGATTAAATGTTGCCGTAGGAATTGCAGCTTTTATTGTTTCTTTTGTCTTTTTTGGAGCAACAATAGAACAAGCTTTCATTTCAATTATCGTGACATTGGTTGTTTTGTTTCCGTTTGTATTACGCCTTTCAAGAAACTTATACATTAATATGTTTGTTTCTTATGATCCTAACGCTGGTCAAAATTAAGAGATTTTAAATATCTTTTGTGGAAACGTTTTATATCGGCTTCTTTATCTATAGGAGTTTCATTTTCAATATTCTCATATAACATTTTTGCCAAAGCAGGCCCTAACATCACACCACGTGTTCCTAATCCGTTAAGAAGATGAATACTCTTGTAGGCTTCATGAGTTCCTACTAATGGTCGCCTATCGGCAACTGTTGGACGAACGCCAGCAAAGTGTTTTACGATCTCAAAATCGCAGGTAATAATCTCTTTTATACGATCCAAAAGTTCCTGTTTACCCTCTTCGGTCGGAAGATCTGTTTTGTCATGCCAATTATAGGTCGCTCCAACTTTAAACAAATTACCGCCTATTGGCAAAATAAAAACACTTGTATTAACAATAACATCTAATTTTAAATCAGGTGCTTTTATTAAAAACAACTCCCCTTTTGTTCCATCCAAAGGCAGATAATTAAAATATGGATTTTTATGCAAGCCAAAGCCTTCTGCAAAAATAATATTACGGGCTTTAATGTTTTTATATTGAATTCCTGAATCAAGAATATCCAGGAAAGAACTATGAAAAGATTCTTCCAGAAGTAAATTATTCTCTTTTAAATACTCTCTGTAGCTTTCTAATAATTGACCGGTCTTAACATAGCCAGTATGCAAAACTTCTCCATAATCATAAGGAGAATCAATACTTTGATATTTTTTTGTAATCAGTTTTGTAGACAAAAAAGGCGCTAAATTAATTTTGTCTGAAGCGGCAAACCAATTGTTCTGTTCTTCAATCGAAAAGAACTTTCTTAAAATAGGCATTTTGTAGTTGAATTTTTCTTGCAGTTTATCTTCAACCTGATCATAAAACTCGTTCATTAAAACCAAATGCTCTTTTGCATTCCAAACTTCACTGAAACGTTTTAAAATTACCGGATTATACAAGCCTCCCGCAATTCGCGAAGAATTTTGCGATTTGTCATCAACAACTAAAATAGATTTATTGTTCTTAAGGGCGATTTCTGCAAAGGAAATTCCGGCAAGCCCAGATCCGACGATTAAATAATCAAGCATTGGTAATATAGATAAAATAAAAACTCTTACTGCAAAGGTAGCAAGAGTTTTTCTTATAATTGTAGATTTAGAGATTTAGTAATTCCACATATCTTGTTCTAAATTACGAATCTTCTCTTTTACTCTTTCAGATTCTAAGAGCTGACTTTGCGCATTGTCTTTAATGTAATCTTTAATCTCACGATCACCATATACATTTTCTTCTTTATAAATTATAGAATTAAAACGTCGCGAATTTAAGATTTGATCAAATGAAATGGGCAGTGCTGAATTTTGATCATTAAAAGCTTTTCCTTCATGCAACACCTCTCGGGCATTAGGGAAGAAAACCCAAAACAGTTCAATATAATCTTTTTCGTCACTGTTCATCGTATAAACATCAGGAGTTACAGGACAAATTCCAAGCAAACGATATTTTAAATCGCTTTGTCTTTTATCAAAATACCAAAATCCTTTAATCTTGTACATACTAACATCTGCGGCGGTCAAATCTTGTTTCAAAATATATTCAGCAGGAACCGTTCTCGTTGGTCCAACTGTTTGGTCAACATAAGTGACTTTTTTATTTTTTCCTTTCCCAGTAATGACTTTCTTTTTAACAACACGCGTTCTATAATCATCTGGGTATTGATTAATAAGTTCTCGGCCAGCATCTGTAGTATCGACACGCGATAATGCTCCTTGTATGTCTTTTAAAGATTTTTTAGTATTAAAATAACTGTCTGTATACACTTCAGTTATCTTTCCATCCCTGATCCCTTTTGTCAAGATATCATAAAGCGAACGCCTATCTGGTCCAATATTAGCAGTATCCACAGGAAAATACAACGGAAAATTAATTTTTTCATTTAAATCGATAATCTCCCAAACCATTTTTCCCATCAAAACATCTCGATCATCTACATAACCATAAGCTAGCGGTTTATCATTGTCAGATATCATTTGAGCTGGTGTCTTAATCCCGATCTGATCAGCAGTTTTGGCATTAAGTAAATTAGACTGAGCATTAGAAGATACGCTTCCAAGAACAGCAACAATAGCAATTAATAAATTTCTTACTTCCATCATTATAATTTTTACAAGACATTAAACGAAATTTTATCATAAATATTGTTATTTTTCTTACATAAATAAAAATAATGCTTTTAGTGCAATTCAATTAGCTATTATAAATTTATAGACATAAAAAAAACTCTTACTACAAAGGTAATAAGAGTTTTTTAATTATTATGCTATGTATCAACTTAGTAGTTCCACATATCTTGTTCGAAGTTGCGAATTTTTTCTTTCACTCTTTCAGATTCTAACAACTGATTTTGTGCGTTGTCTTTCATGTAATCGCTAATTGCTCTGTCTCCATAAAGGTTTTCTTCTTTGTAAACAACAGCATTAAAACGTCTAGAATTTAAAATCTGATCAAATGAGATTGGAAGAGCTGAGTTGTTGTCATTGAAAGCTTTTGCTTCATGCAATGCTTCTCTGGCATTAGGGAAAAATACCCAAAACAATTCAATATAATCCTTTTCATCACTATTCATTGTATAAACGTCTGGAGTTACTGGACAAATTCCAAGTAAACGATATTTCAATTCACTTTGACGTTTATCAAAATACCAGTATCCTTTAATTTTATACTGAGTAACATCTGCAGCAGTTAAATCTTGTTTTAAGATATATTCAGCAGGAACTGTTCTAGTTGGCCCAACTGTCTCTTCAACATAAGAAACTGACTTATTTTTACCTTTACCAGAAACAACTTTTTTCTTTACAACACGTGATTTGTAGTCATCTGGATATTGGTTAATTAACTCTCTACCTGCATCTGTTGTATCAATACGAGATAATGATCCTTCGATGTCTTTCATAGATTTTTTAGTGTTGAAATAACTGTCAGTATACACTTCAGTAACTTTTCCACTTTTAATAGCCTTAGTTAAAACATCATAAAGAGAACGTCTGTTTGGACCAATATTAGCTGTATCTACCGGAAAGTACATTGGAAAGTTAATTTTCTCATTTAAATCAATGATTTCCCATGTTGTTTTTCCCATCAAGACATCTCTATCATCCACATAACCATAAGCCAATGGCTTATCATTATCAGATATCAATTGAGCTGGAGTTTTAAGTCCAATCTGAGCAGGAGTTTTAGCGTTTAGCAAATTAGATTGCGCATTAGAAGCAAAACCTCCAGCGATAGAAACAATAGCTATTAATAAATTTCTTACTTTCATCGTGGTATCGTTATAAGATATTGAATGTAGCTTACACTACTTTATTATTGTATTTCGTAAATTACAGGAGCAGTTCTTGGTAATAAATAACTACCAGCTCCAACAAGTTTAGTTTTAATTTCAGAAATAGTAACTTGGTCTCCTTTACCTGCTCTTGAAAGTACTTGTTTACATTGTGCATTCATTTTGTTTCCTGTAACAACAACTGTAGGTTGTCCAGCAATTTTCATATTGAATCCAACAACATCTAAACCAACTTCAAAATCAAAATCAAGAAGTTTAGCACCAATAGTAGCAATCTCTAAGTTAGATTTAGGACCTTTAACAACTCCCATCTCACCTCTAATTGTACCTGTTGGCCCAGGAATACCTTTAATTCTGAATGTTTTCTTATCAGTTACTTTATCACCGTTTGGTAAAGTACCAGTTACAGAAATTGTAGTTTCAGTACCTTGACCTGGGCTCATGTTATATTTTCCTGGTTTTCCAGCAGAAGCTAAACCTGGAGCACTAGCAACAATTTTGTTAGCATCAACACCTGCAAAAGATACAGAGATTGGGTTAACAACTCCTCTATATACAACGTTCATTTTGTCTGCAGAGATTGTAGCTGCGTTTGGTCTTGGAACTACAACATATTTTCCAGAGAATTTTAATGGAATATTTTTTCCATCCTCTAAGAAAGTAAATTGTCCATTGATGTCTTGTTCTCCAACTCCACCTGCAGTTAAAGAGATAACAGCTTGTCCGTTAACAATTTGTCCAGGACCCTGGAATGAAGTAGGTGTAGTGTTTTCATCGTAACGACCTAAAACAACTTTACCTGTAACTTTTTCACCTTGGAAATAAGCATTTTTGTCTAATACAACAATCGCTTGGTAGTTGCTATAAGAAGCAGCAGCAACCGCAGCTTTTCCTAAAGCACTGTTGTAAACGTCAGTTTCTGCTTTTTTAACATCATTTTGCCAAGCTGAAAGCTTTGCAGCTGATGCAATTGCAGGAAATCCTTTAAAGTGGTAAGCTAAGTATTTTTCTTTTATACCTTCTTTATTTTTTACGTCAGAAACATCAAATTTCTTATTAATCTCTGCGATAATTGGAGCATATTTTTTATCACTTAAAGCAGCTTTCATGTCCGCTTTATATTTTTCGATTTTAGCGATAATTTCGTTACCTTTTTTAGTGTAACCGTCTCCTGTGAACCAGTCGTCGATATTATCACCTCTATCCATTGCCTCGTAAGGTAATTTTCCAGTTTCTTTTTCTACCTCAAA
The DNA here is from genome assembly GCF_042436695.1 of Flavobacterium sp. HJSW_4. Classification (NCBI taxonomy): domain Bacteria; kingdom Pseudomonadati; phylum Bacteroidota; class Flavobacteriia; order Flavobacteriales; family Flavobacteriaceae; genus Flavobacterium; species Flavobacterium sp. HJSW_4. The sequence goes on along the minus strand of NZ_JBHNPP010000033.1, from coordinate 4,877 downwards.
ACCTTTGATAGACTGAGCTTTTAAGCTTCCGATATAATCATAAAATTCTTTAGAGATAGTTTCAACTTTGTGAGCAGTAACCGCAGCAATTGCGAACTCACCTTTTGCTTCACTAGCCTTCTGATCTAATGATTGAAGTAAAGAAGTATTTGTTGTAACCGATGAAGTATTTGCAGCTTCGAATTTTTCATTCATCAAACCAAAAGCAGAAATAACTTCTTTTGATACGTTCATTGCTAACATTGCGATGAAAACCAGATACATCAGGTTGATCATCTTCTGTCTAGGGGTTAATTTTCCTCCTGCCATTTTTTTCTAATTAGTTCTTTATTAATAAATTTAATATTTAGTTAAAAACTAATTATCCTTTGTTACTCATTGCAGAAAGCATACCACCATAAACGCTGTTTAAAGAAGCGATATTTGCAGTCATAGATGCCATTTGTTCTTTCAATTTAGAAGCGTTTTCAGCAATTTCTTTGTTAGCTTCAGCATTTCTAGAAGCACTTTCTAACTGTACTTTATATAAACTGTTTAATGATTCCATTTGTGCAGCAGCTAAAGACAACTCTTCACCATATTTTTTAGTAGAAGCGATAGAATCAACTGTTGGAGCAATTCCTTTAGCAGCAGATTCGAAGTTTTTGATGCTGTTTCCTAAACTTGACATTAATTCACCGTCAATTTTAGCTTCTTTTAATAATGAATCTAATTTTTGAGATAATAATCCTTGAGCTTCAGTTGGGTTTTCAGCTTTAGCTTTTTTCTCTCTAGCTTGTCCATTAGCTAATTCTGGGTAAACTAGAGTCCAATCTAGTTCGTCTTCAACTGGTTCGAAAGCAGAAAGCGCGAAAATTAACGCCTCAGTAAGTAATCCTACTGAAAGCATAACTGTACCTGTTAAAGGTCCAATCTCGAAGTGAGTAATTTTGAATAACGCTCCAACGATTACCACTGCCGCTCCCATACCATAAGCGAAATTCATTGCTTTTTTACTTAATAATGCCATAATACTTTTTTTTTAGGTTTAAAATAGATTTGTTGGATATTGATAAAATTATAAATTACTTTTTTCTGTTTCCGGTAACTTGCGTTCCCATGTAATCTTGTACAGTTCTGAATCCGATGTAACTTCTAGCAGAATCTGCGTATTCGTGGTCACGTGTACTTACCTGTAGGAAATAAGCAACGTCTTTCCAAGAACCTCCGCGAACTACTTTTCTTTGGTTTTTACCGTCAATTACGTTTGGATTCATTGTTGATACGTATTCGTAAGCATTTGGATTATAAGCTGAATCTGTCCACTCAGAAACGTTTCCTGCCATGTTGTATAATCCGTAACCGTTTACGTCGTAAGATTTAGCTTCAACTGTATATAAAGCTTCGTCAGCAGCATAATCTCCTCTACTTGGCTTAAAGTTTGCTAAGAAACAACCTCTATCACTCTTAGTGTAAGGACCTCCCCATGGGTAAGTAGCAGACTCCAGACCTCCTCTAGCAGCGTACTCCCACTCTGCCTCAGTTGGTAATCTGAAAGAGTTAACTAAGTCACGTCCTTTTTTCTTAGATTTGATATAACTGTTTTTATTTAAAGTTCTCCAAGCACAGAATGCTTTAGCTTGTTTCCAAGTAACACCAACTACAGGATAATCTCCATAAGCTTTGTGCCAGAAGTAATCATTATGCATTGGCTCATTATATGAGTAAGCAAAATCCTTAATCCAAACTGCAGTATCAGGGTAAACATTTACTTGTTCAGTTTTTACGAAGTCACTTCTTTTTCCAACTTTTGCTTTTGCAGCAGCTTGAATATCCATCCAAGAATAACGGAATTTCAATTTATTTACATCAATTGTTCTTAAACCATTGTATGATTCTTCAATTGGCAAATACATAGAATCCATTACCTCAGTGTAATACTCATCTGGATATGCTTTTGTATCTTTAATTAACTTAACTTTTCTGTTTAATTTTCTTCCAGCATACGGATCATCTTTTGTACCAACACTATAATAGTTGTCATACATATATTTATCGTAAGCTGTCATTTTTTCTGGATCAGAATCATTAAAAGCGTAGTCAGCAATGCTTCCTGTCTTTTTACCTTTTCCATCAGCAGCTTTCTGCCCTGTTTCGTCAGCTAAGATTGCTAAACGAACTCTCATTGTAGAATCTTTTACCCATTCCACAAATTGACGATACTCACTATTTGTAATTTCAGTTTCATCCATGTAGAATGAACGAACAGTTACAGTTTTAGTTGGAGCATCTTCTACGTTAGCTAAATCAGCATCTGATTTACCCATAATAAAAGATCCACCCGGAACTAATGTCATTCCATAAGGCTTCTCGGGATGCCATTTCCCTCCTGTAACACCAACTAATTCACCTTTGTCACCTGACTTACCACAGCCGATTACTAGTGTTAACATTGCTGCAAATGCAATAAACTTCTTCATATAAATTTGGGATTATCTATTCATTATTAAAAGTCCGTAAACGTATTTATTATTTATCTAAAAAACAATACTACTTGCGAATTTATTTTACCGTTCAAAAATAATGTTAAATAAAATAAAAAAAAAATATTTCATCGATAAACTGTGACAAAAAACCGATGTAAAACGTTAATTTTTATATATTGTATATTTTTTCTTACTAATTAATTTTAACATTTTTAAACTGATTTTAAAAATTTAAGATTTCGCTTAAATTTTCGATCTATAAAGCATTTTTTCGTTGCGCTTTCCACCATCTTTCTGGCAATTCTTGATTGCAAGCCGACAAATATTCGTCGTAAGAACATGGTAATAACGTATTTCTTTTCAATTTATTGTTACCGTTTGATTCAAATGGAATTTCTATCCACCAACGATCAGTTTTGTCACTTTTATAGAAGATCAATTCTTCATCATCAAGCGGAACTATATACTTTAAATAGTTTGCTCGACTTCCAAAAGGATATTCTTTAGAGCGATAATGATATCCTTCAATAAAGTACCATGTAATCTGAGCAATAATAGCCGATTCTGCCGTTGTACTATTATGATTAAATATCCCAAAAGAAGAAACTTTATCACTGATGCCGGCATATCTAGCCAAAGCACAAATCTCTTTTCCGTTAAATCCATTTGGCTCAAAAGTAACCATGTTTGCTGAAGCAGAAGATTTTACAGAATTCAAATCTATACTTACCAAGTCCGCATCTCTAAAAACTGGCTCCGCCAAAGTAATTTTATTCGAAATCTCACCCAAACGATAAGCATCAAAAAACAACTTTTCGATCAAGTCGATTTCTTCTTGTGAATTATAATAGGTTTGATATCCTATATTACAGTAATTGAAAAGGTTATTTGGCTCATCAATAATAATTTTAGTCAGGTAAGAATTAGCCGAAACCGACTCATTTTCTTTACCAAAATCAAATTTATTATCAACAGCAACTAGATTTACCATCTGCTCCAAGTCATCGTAAGCACGATATAAAGCATAGGTCAAATCTTGAGAACCTCCCAGGACTATAGGAATGACTTTATTCTTAATTAAGGCAGAAGTTACTTTCTTTAATGCATAATAAGTATCCTCTACAGAATCACCTGCAAGTATATCTCCTAAATCAGCAATTGAAGCGTCCCAGTTGCCAGGAAACATACCATATAGTTTTTTACGTACAGCAGAAAGATTAACTTCGTTAATCATATTAATATTTGTACGGTCTTCTAAAACACCAATTATAGCAATATTAATCTGTGCAATATCAGGAAACTGATCTTGGGTATGGAAGACAACTTTGCTTCCAAGCTCTTGTGAAGACAGTGCTCCGACGAATTTTACAATTCCGTCATTAACTGGTTCTAGAAAATCAAATTCCATTTATATACTTATTTCTTTTTAGTAGCTGTTTTTTTAGCTGGTGCTTTTTTAGCCGTTGTTGTTTTAGCTGCGGTTTTCTTTGCAGGCGCTTTTTTCGCTGGTGTTTTAGCGGCAATCATTTCTTGAACCTGAGCCAATGTTAATTTTGTTGCATCAACATCTTTACTTAATTCAATTTTGATTTTCCCTTTTAGAATCACAGAACGTCCCCAACGGGCTTTTTCTACTACAATTCCTTCTTCTTCCCAGTTATGAAGAACTTTGTCAATGTTTTTTTGTAATTTATCTTCAATTAATTCCTCAACATCAGCCTGAGACAAATTATCAAAATTGTATTTTTTACTCACATTCACGAAAAGTCCGTTCCATTTAATAAATGGTCCAAAACGTCCCACTCCTTTTTGAACTCCTTCTCCTTTGTAAACTGCAATTGGCGCATCAGCTAGTGCTTTTTCGTCAATTAACTCCTGAGCTCTTTCTTTAGAAACATTAAGCGGATCTTCTCCTCTTGGCAATGAAATAAAAACGCTTCCGTGACGAACATAAGGACCGTAACGACCATTATTCACTTCAACTTCTTCCCCTTTATATTCACCTAAACTCTTCGGAAGCAAGAACAAGTTCAAAGCTTCTTCAAGTGTAATGTTTCCTATATTTTGGTCTGCCATTAAACTAGCAAACTTTTTATCTTCATCATCTGCTTCTCCAATTTGCGCCATTGGCCCAAATTTTCCTAAACGAACAGAAACTTGTCTTCCGTCTGCATCTTTTCCTAGAATTCTCTCACCACTTTCACGTTCAGCATTTGCTTCAACTTCTTTTACATTTGGGTGAAATTGATTGTAGAACTCCTGCATCATTTTAGCCCAGTCAATATTTCCTTCAGCAATTTCGTCAAAGTCTTGCTCTACTTTTGCTGTGAAATTATAATCTAAAATGTTTCCGAAATTCTTTACTAAGAAATCTGTAACAATAGTTCCAATATCTGTTGGAACTAATTTTCC
>NZ_JBHNPP010000032.1:0-44030 GCF_042436695.1 Flavobacterium sp. HJSW_4 | reverse complement strand
ACCAAATTTAGCGAAAGCTTCTAATTCACGGAATTGAGCTTGGTCTAATTTTAAAGTTCCAGAAACTTTTTTCATTGATTTAATTTGAGCATTACCTCCAACACGAGATACAGAGATACCTACGTTAATTGCAGGACGAACCCCAGAGTTGAACAAATCTCCATCAAGGAAAATCTGACCATCTGTAATAGAGATTACGTTTGTTGGGATATATGCAGAAACGTCACCAGCTTGAGTTTCAATAATTGGTAAAGCAGTTAATGAACCACCACCTTTTACGATAGACTTAATAGAATCTGGTAAATCGTTCATGTTTTTAGCGATACCGTCATCAGCGATTACTTTACAAGCACGCTCTAATAAACGAGAGTGTAAGTAGAAAACGTCTCCAGGGTAAGCCTCACGTCCCGGTGGTCTTCTTAATAAAAGAGAAACCTCACGGTAAGCAACAGCTTGTTTAGATAAATCATCATAAACGATAAGAGCTGGACGACCTGAATCTCTGAAGTATTCTCCAATTGCAGCACCAGCGAATGGAGCGTAAACTTGCATTGGAGCTGGGTCAGAAGCATTAGCAGCAACGATAACTGTATAAGCCATTGCTCCTTTTTCTTCTAACATTTTTGCAATTCCTGCTACAGTTGAAGCTTTTTGTCCAATTGCAACATATATACAGAATACAGGTTTTCCTGCATCGTAAAATTCTTTTTGATTTAAGATTGTATCGATACAAACAGTTGATTTACCTGTTTGACGGTCACCAATAACAAGCTCACGTTGTCCACGACCAACTGGGATCATAGCATCAACAGCTTTTACACCTGTTTGTAATGGCTCAGTTACTGGTTGACGGAAGATAACTCCAGGAGCTTTTCTTTCCAAAGGCATTTCGTATAAGTCACCACCGATTGGTCCTTTTCCATCAATTGGAAAACCAAGAGTGTTAACAACACGTCCTACCATTTGCTCACCAACTTTAAGAGAAGCAATACGTTGAGTTCTTTTTGCTGTAGATCCTTCTTTAATACCTGTTGAAGGTCCTAATAATACAACACCCACATTATCCTCGTCAAGATTCAATACGATACCTTCCATACCGTTATCAAATTCTACTAACTCTCCATATTGTACATTAGATAGCCCGTAAACACGAGCAATACCGTCTCCAACTTGAAGTACTGATCCTACTTCCTCTAGCGTAGCGCCAGATTCAAAACCTTCTACTTGCTTTCTTAATATCGCTGAAATTTCAGCAGGTTTGATTTCCGCCATCTTAATTTATAATTTAGACACTTTTTGTGTTATAAAACTAATTACTTAACTCTCTTTTTAATACTTGTAATCTGTTAGCAACTGAAGCGTTGTACTGATTATCTCCTATTCTCAAAATAAACCCACCAATAATTGAAGGATCTACTATATTTTCAATTGTAATTTTTTTATCTGATAAAGTTGCAACTTTTGCTAAAACTTTAGCTTCTAAAGCAGCATCCATCGGAATTGCTGTAGTAACTTTTGCTACTTCAACACCTTGACTTTCATCAAATAATTTATTGTATCCTAATGCAATTGCATCTAGAATTTCAAATCTTTTGTTTTCGTATAATAAACGGAATAATCCTTTTGTTACTCCATTTACATTTGAGAAAACTTCTAAAAGTGCACTTTCTTTAACTTCAGCTTTTGTAGTTGGGTTAAGAATAAATGTACTCAATTCTTGATTCGTCTCAATTGCATTTGCAATTGACTTCATATCGTTATTGACAGCTTCGGCAACACCTTTAGAGTTTGCTAAGTCTAGAATTGCTTTTGCATAACGAATTGCTGCTCTTGTACTTGCCATAATCTTAGTTTAACTTTACGTCACCTAACATTTTCTCAACTAATTTAGTTTGAGATTCTTTGTTAGATAATTCTTCTTTCAATAATTTTTCAGCAATACTCAATGATAGAGAAGAAACTTGAGATTTCAATTCTGCCATTGCAGCATTTTTTTCGCTTTCGATAGCAGCTTTAGCTTGCTCGATCATTTTTTGACCAGCTTCTTGCGCTTCGTTTTTAGAATCAGCAATCATTTTCTCTTTCATTTCGCGAGCTTCTTTCAACATCGCGTCACGTTCTGCACGAGCTTCATTCAAAATTCTTTGATTGTCAGCTTGTAAATTTTCCATTTCTCTCTTTGCGTTTTCAGCAGAAAGCAATGCATTTTTAATACCTTCTTCTCTTGCAGTAATAGATTCCATAATTGGTTTCCAAGCAAATTTTACTAAAAGTAAAATTAATATTACCAAGATTAAAGCCTGCCAGAAGAATAATCCGAATGAAAAATCGTTAATTAACTTATCCATTTTATATAACTATATTAAATATTTAATTTCTTTTTTAAAAGTAACAACATCTTTAACCAACCGTTAAAGATGCTGTTATTTCTCTCTTTATTATTTTCCTAAGATTAAAGCAGCGAATGCTAAACCTTCTAATAAAGCCGCGATAATAATCATCGCAGTTTGAATTTTACCAGCAGCTTCTGGCTGACGAGCAATAGCGTCCATAGCAGATCCACCGATTTTACCTAAACCTAAACCTGCACCGATTACTACTAAACCAGCACCTACTAAAGTTGGAATTGTTCCCATAACTATTTATATATATAAAATTAAACTTCTAAATTAAATAATTGCTGTTTCATCTTCGTGGTGGTGAGCATGATCATGATCTTGAACTGCCATACCAATAAACAATGATGATAACATTGTAAAGATAAACGCTTGCAAAAACGCAACTAAAATTTCAATAACAGAGATGAACAATGTCAATCCTAATGAGATTGGTAAATCTGCTGCTAAATTTTTACCAACGAAAATCATTCCGATCAAACTCATAACTACTACGTGTCCTGCAGTAATGTTAGCGTACAAACGAATTAATAATGCGAATGGTTTTGTTAATGTTCCTAAAACCTCAATTGGAGCTAAAATGATTTTCATTGGAACTGGTACTCCTGGCATCCAGAAGATGTGTCCCCAATAATCTTTGTTTGCACTAAATTGAGTGATGATAAATGTAAAGGCTGCTAGACAAACTGTGATAGCGATGTTTCCTGTTACGTTGATTCCTAGCGGAGTCATTCCTAATAAGTTCAAAATCCAAACAAAGAAAAATACAGTTAATAGGTAACCCATATATTTACGGTATTTTTTCTCTCCAATATTTGGAACTGCGATTTCATCTCTGATGAAAATAATAAGTGGTTCTAAAACTCTACCGAATCCAGTTGGGATTGGTCCTTTTTTATATGATTTTGCTAAACCAGTAAACATTAACAATAATAATACTGATACAAAAAGCATTGAAACAACATTTTTAGTAATTGAAAAATCTAATGGCTTTTCATTTTCTGGATGACCGTGCTCATTAAATGTAACTGTTCCGGCTGCATCTGTTTTGTAAATTTTACCGTGAACTAATTTGTAGAAATTTCCATCAACTTCTGCAACTGTTTCTCCAAAGTGGAATTTTGAAGAAGAGAAAACTTTTAATCCACCATCAATTAAAATAACTGGTAATGGAAAACCGAAGTGTTTATTTTCTTTTTCATCTTGAAAGAAAACAAAGTCATGAGAATCTTGTAAGTGGTGATCAATAAATGCATCCACTTTTGCCTTAGGATCTAGAGCAACATGCTCTCCTTCTTCATGAGCGTTATGTGAAACTACTTTCTCTTCGTGAGTCGTTTCAGTTTGAACATGCGTCGAATCATTCTCTTGATTTGCAAAACCCATAATAGGTAGAGAAGCTACAAAAGCTGCAAGAATAAAGCTGAGTGGTTTGTTTGAAATCACCATATCGTGGAAAATCTTATTTTTTTACGTTTCTAAAATTTGGTGCAAAGGTACATTTTTTATTAATATTCAAAAGGATATGAAAAATTATTTTTAAACCTTGTTTTAAAGAATTGTTATTTTAACGCTTTTGATTTAATAATCGGACAGTTAAAAGCGTCTGAAATAACAAAAACAGCACAAATGTTATAAAAAAACTAACTTTTTCAACATCGCTTTCTCCAGTTTTGTTTTTTAAGATCGGCTGCAGAATTAAATAGGCTAATAGCATTTGTGTAAAAGTTCCAAATAAAAACGCCATTCCGACGATTTCAAAATTCTTCTTTTTTACTACTAATAATATAAGGTATAATAAAGACGAAATCGCGAAGAAAGAAAAATACAGTAATTCTAAACTGTAATGAAAATTCTCCGTACCAATTTCACTAAAGAAAAAAACTGCTTTATGAACAATGTAAGCTCCTAAAGCAAGACATAACAAATAAAAAAACAGTTTGTAATTTTTTGAAAGCATTTGAAATAATTTTTGTGCAAAGATGCAACTTTTATCTCAAGGCATTTTTATTTACAAACTACTTTGTTTTATTGATATCATTTACTTGTCGGATTACATTATACAATGCAACTCCGACACCGGCTAATACAAAAATGGTATTATAATATACTTTTGGACTTGGATGTTTCTCGTCGAGCCAAGTGCCAAAATAAGAGAATACAAAAATGATCACTCCCATTTGAAAGGGAATGTTAATAAATGCCAGCCATTTATTTCTCCTATTATTGTTCGGCTCCTTTTCCATCTTCTAACATTATAACCTGATTAGAATGTGCAAGCATCGTACAGGTTGCAGTAAAGTCGGCACCTGGTTCTATCGACAGTTTTCCTACTGATACTTCTCCGTGTATTATGGCAGTCGATTTAATATTAAGAGTTTCAAGGACTTTTATTTTTCCGTGAAATTCTCCTTCAATATCTGCATTGTTACAGATAATTTCTCCTTTAACAGATCCTTTTGCCCCAATAACAATTTTGCCTTGTGAAGTAAAATTTCCAATCAATTCGCCGTCTAATCTAAAATCGGCTTTAGAGACTATATCTCCTACGATGGATGTTCCTTCTACAATTCTATTCGTTTTTCCTAATTGTTCAGTTCCGTTTTTTTTTACTTTTTCAAACATGGCGGTTAAGGGTTTTTCGGGGTCAAGTATGCTTCTAAATTCTTTTTAATCTGAACAATTTTATAATTATCATTTGATATAATTATTGCCTGATCTGGGATTTTATATTTTTTATCGTCTCTGAAAACTCCTGCAATATCATTTGCATAAGCTTCAGATTTTAAACCATGAATAACTACAAAACTTTCTGTTTTATTGTACTTATCCAAAGATGATGTCAATCTTTCGTAATTTTCAACTAATAAAAATACTCGAATTGCTTCTTCAATTCTTTTAACTGCTTTTGTATCAGTATTAGCAACACGGTATACTATTTTCCAGTTTTTAGTATCTGTTGTTGTAAAGTTAAGTTTCTCTAAAACAGGAACTTGTTTCTCTAAAATTTCTCTCGCATTTTTACCTTCTTCACTATTTGGGTAATTATCCGCTACATTTTCAAGTCCTTTTTTATAAGCATCTAAGCCATACACTTTTCCTGAAACGTTGGCTTTTAGCAATTCATATTTCGAAACTATATCGTCTCCAGAGTATTGGTTAATCAGATTATCAATATTTGATAAGACTTCGTCAAAATGTTCTTCTTCAAAAAGTTTATACCATTTTTTATATTCTTTGTCAGGACTAGAATTTGGATCGTCTTCTTTATGATTTAAAATATGAGCATATCTCGAATCTGAATATTTCGAAGAAATCTCTGTTTTTATAGCTTCTGCTTTCGCCGGATTTGTAATTTGATAAATTTTGTACAAATTATACATCGATGGCAGAACTAGTTTTTCTTCAGGATTATTCTGAAGCAATTGTTCTAGTTTGTCGCTCGCTAAATTATATTCTTTAAACTTCTCCTTATATATAAGTCCTAATTGATAGTATGAAAAATTACGTTCTTTTCCAATACTATCCATTGCCGCTTGCGAAGAAGGAAGCTGTTTTACATAATATGCAACCGTATATTTTTCTGGTACAATCGTATCATTCAATACGTTGGCAACTTCTTTATTAGCAATTGAATCATTCAAAGCTTCGTTATTAGCAGCCTTTACTCCTCCCAATCTCCAGTTTCCAGCCATAGTCCTGCTACCCCACATTTTTTTAAATTGAAGTTTTCCGTAAGCAACAGTTGTCGGATTATAAAAATAGAAGGTGCTTGCATTATCATTTGCGCCTGGAGGCATTCCTATTCCCTCTGGATCAGATGATTTGCCCAATGATTGAGGATTTACGGCTCCATTACCTGGAATTTCCGCCTGAGAATTTCGATCGATATTGGCTAATCGTTCTTTTTCTTTTTCTTCTAAAAGTTTTTTAGCTTCGTCTTTCTTTTTAAGTTCGGCAATATAATTTTCGAAATAATCTTTCTTTCCGTTTGGCGGGAGATTGTATACCTTAATAATACTATCGTTACGTTTTGCGATTGCTTCGTATTTAATTACGTCGTCAAGATTTTTTCTGTTTTTTTCGATAAAAGTGTATTCTCTGGTTTTAGGATCCATTTTTACCAAAGTACTGTCATAATATTTTGCCGCCATTGAATAATCTGTATTTTTAAAATACATGTTTCCAATGTTTCTGTAAGCAGAAGCCATCAAATACGAATCTTTAGATTTTCTTCCCAAAGATTTATTGTAAAGTTTCAAAGCATTTTCTTGATCATTCTTTTTATCATAATAAACTCCCATTTCATAAAAAAGAACATCATAGTAAGGACGATTTTCACGATCAGTCACCAATTTATTATATATCTTTAAGAAAATCGTATCATTATCTTTCCCATAATCAAACATCTGAGCCTTTTTTGCATAAGCATGCATCATGTACTTACGATCTGCTTTTCTGTTTAAATCAATAACAGCATCATAATAATAAATGGCGCTATCACGTTGGCCTTCTGCTTGATACATTTGCCCAAGGATAAAACGATATCTCGCGCGCTCTTCGTTATTTCTTGTGAATTGTTCTGCAACTCTGAGTTTAGCAACGGCACTGTCTTTTTCTTCCAAATTCAGATAAGCTTCTGCCAAAAGAGCGTGGGCATCTGCATAAGTTTGTTTATCTAAATCTGTTTTTTTAAGTAAAATTTTGATGTTTTTAAGAGCAATTGCATCGTTTCCTAAACGCATATTGGTTTTTTCGCGCCAGATTTTTGCCGTATAAATATTATTGCTTTCGGGATATTTGTATAAAATATAATTGAATGCCTCAATTGCTGGAATAAAACGCTGATCGTAATATCTTGCTTTTCCAAGCATAAGATAAGCTTCGTCAATCTGCCAGTTTCTTTCTCTTCCTCCAATATTCATAGAGTGTTTTTGAATGGCTTTTGTAGCTTTTGTTTCTGCTTTTTCAAAGTCAGGATTTTTAGCTTTTTCGCCTTCAGAAAAATTTTCATCAAACTGCATTTTTTCAATCGGCAGCTGTTTCCAGAAATTGTCTTCGTTATTGGCCTGAATAGACTTTAAACCTTTTTCAAGACCAATTCCTCCATTGTAAAGAATGTTATATTTTGTCCCGATTGAGTGAGAACTTCGAGCCAAAAAAGTATTTTTTTTGGTAGAACAAGCTATCAAAAAGAATAAAAAAACGAGAGTAAAACTATATTTAAGAGTATTCTTTTTCAATAGAAACGAGTTTAAAACAGATAACTACTAAAAATTGGTTTTAGTATATTCTATTTGTAAAAATACGCTTCTTTTTTAAATATAGAAATTCTTACACGGCAAAAAATAATTCTAGTTCCTGTAAGGTCTCTTTTGAGGTCTGAATATCCTTAACAATTTCGCCTTTATTAAGAGCAACAATTCGATTGCAAACCTCTACAGTATGTTGTAAATCATGGCTTGAAACCAAAACAGTTACATTTGGATCATCGGCCAATTCCTTGATGATTTTTTTTAATCGGCTCACTGTCGTTGGATCTAAATTTGCAAAAGGTTCGTCTAAAATTACAACTTCTGGATTTCCAATAAGCGTTGCGATAATACCTACTTTTTTCTGGTTTCCTTTTGATAAATCTCGAAGGTATTTTTTGTTCTTTAAAATTTCTCCATTAAAAAACTCTTCATGTTTTGCCAACAAAGCATCAATATCTGCTTTATTCTGATTGCGCAAATCACCAATAAAATAAAAATATTCTTCTGGTGTTAAATATCCGATAAGGAAATTTTCATCTAAAAATGATCCAGTAAAAGATTTCCAGCTCTCGCTTGTATTTACCTGAATATCATTACTTTTTATATATCCTGTTGAAGGCTGGATTAGGTCTAAAAGCAAACTGAAGAAAGTTGTTTTTCCTGCTCCGTTATTTCCAACCAAACCAAAACTTTGCCCTTTTGGAATTTCTAGATTACTGATATTTAAAACTGTTGTTTCGTTATATATTTTAGAAAGCTGATGTACTTGTATCATTGCAATTTTATGTTTTATGAGTTTAATTTTTAGATTAATTTTCTAATTGGCAAATTCTATAATTATCAAATTAACTCTTTTGTTTGTAAGCACTTATAGTACTATACTTTTCTTTTTTGTATCTCTTTTCTATTAATGAAAATACTTTTTCTTTGAAGATAAAACCCAGCACTCCTGCCCCTGCAACTAATATTAATGCAACTGTTTTATCTCCGTAGTGTAAGCCAAGCCAATACAGCAATGAAGGCAAAAATATTTTTGGCAATGACAATAGCATTGCATTCACATTAAACACTTTTTTATCTGAAAAAGCTCCGCCAGCATTACTTAAATCGATTGGCGTCTTGGTAAAAGCACCGCCCAGAAGGACCATGTGAGAATTAACTCCTATATTATAAATCGCTCCAACTACAATAATTAAATACGTTTCCCATCCGTACAAAAGATAAAAGGAAGCAAGTATCGTCGAGATGAAAGTTGCAATTACAATAAGCCACCATTTTGAAGTGATGTAACCTCTATACGGAATATTCTGCGTCATCATTAATTGATAATATGAACTGTCCCAGCTTGGTACAAATTGTCCAAAGACAAATAGAAATCCTCCTGAAACAAATATTCCAGCAAAAATTTGCATGGCTGGCGGCTGGTGCGTGTTTCCGAAAAAAATCAATCCGTAGAATAAAAAGATCACACTCATAACAATTGTGGTTTTTGACCTTTTATTTCTTTTGATGAGTTTAATGTCGTTTTTCAAAAATGTTCCCAAAGTACCAAACTGATTCAGCCAAGCAAGATTTTCTGTAGAAGCAACATCTTGTTTTACAGAGAGTCCCGCGTCGAGATATAGATTTCTTTCGAAATATTTAAAAGTAAAATAATGCAGTGTTATTAATAGTAGAATCGGAATCAAAAATAATCCGTCTATCTCGTAAAAGTTTTGAAAAAACGGAGTCGTAAATAACGTAATATCAAACAATTGATAATATTGTGCACTTCCTAAAACTATAATCAACAGTAGAAAAAGAGCAAATAATCTGTCGATATTGCTTAAAATAATATTCAGAAAATTGTTAATGTAAATAACAGACATTACTCCTAAATGCCAGAAAATAATCTGAACAACATCGTAACCATTTAAAATAAGCACAACCGTAAACGGAATAAAAAATAATGCATGTATCCAGTTAAAAAAAGATAAAACCGTTTTACCCAGAGAAAAATGAACAATGGTTGTTTTTTTTAAAGGAAGAACCAGTAAAGGTTTGATATTCATTACAGGAATTGATTGTAACAACAATCGAATTACTAAATCGCCTAAAAAATAATAGATTAGAAATTTGTTTAAAGTTGCCAGCGGTTCCAAATTCATTTCCTTAAGAACATAAAATGCACCTACTCCCATACCAATAAAAATTAATGAAAAATAGATCATCAAAAAACCTATTATAATTTTCATTGTCAGATTTTTACCGAAAGATGCCGACCTAATAAAGGCCTTCCATTCGAGATAAATAAACTTCTTAATCATGGTTTATGGTTTTTATATTTTTGTAGTAAGAGACCAAATGTAGGAAAACGTTACAAAAAAAGTTAAAAAAAATAATTTCGTGCTAAAATTTTAATAGTGGTTTGCTACTTTTGCATAAAAATTCTATCATGCCTTCATTCTTAAAACTTATAATTAAAGAGGTTAAACGCGAAACTGCAGATGCTGTTTCTATTCTTTTTAATGTTCCTGAAGAACTAAAATCTGACTATAAATTTATAGCAGGCCAATATATAAATTTAAAACTAACTCTTGATAACCAAGAAATTAGACGTGCTTATTCTATTTGCTCTGCACCAGACAGCGGCGAATTAAGAATTGCTGTAAAAGCAGTAAAAAATGGTCTTTTTTCTCAGTTTGCCAATACTAAATTAAAATCAGGGGATGTTCTTGAAGTGGGTCATCCAGAAGGTAAATTTACTTTTGAACCAGATGCCGAAAGACAAAAAAACTATGCGGCTTTTGCTGCAGGAAGCGGAATTACTCCAGTTCTTTCTATTATAAAATCGGTTTTAAAAAATGAGCCAAAAAGTTCATTTGTATTGGTTTACGGAAACAAAACTCCTGAAAGCACAATCTTTCATCAAGAACTTCACGATTTACAATTACAATATGTAGGCAGATTTTTTGTACATTATGTGTACAGCCAGGCAAAAGCTGAAAATGCTTTGTTTGGAAGAATTGAAAAATCGGCTGTGAATTTTGTTTTAAACAACAAACACAAAGAACTTGAATTTGATAAATTTTTCCTTTGCGGGCCAGAAGAAATGATTAACACTGTTTCTAATGTATTGAAAGAGAAAAATGTAAAAGAATCTGCGATTAAATTTGAGCTGTTTACATCTTCTACTGAAGAGCATGCAATTCAAGGTTCTCAAGAAGGTCATACAAAAATTACAGTTTTAGTAGACGATGAAGAAACTACTTTCGAAATGTCTAAAAAACAAACGATTCTTGATGCTGCTCTAAAACAAGGCGTTGACGCTCCTTATTCTTGCCAAGGCGGAATCTGCAGCAGCTGCTTAGGTCGTGTTACAAAAGGAAGTGCAGAAATGACAAAGAATTCTATTTTAACTGATGGCGAAATTGCTGAAGGTTTAATCTTAACTTGTCAGGCGCACCCAACCTCAGAGACTATTTATGTTGATTATGACGATGTTTAATCGATAAAAAATCTTAAAATATAAAATCCAAATTTCAATTTTACTGTTGAAATTTGGATTTTTTTTGTTCTATACTTTTAGAAATATAATTTCTGATTTAAAAATGTATAAAAAAGCATATATCTCTTTAAAGATTTTTTAAAAAATATGCCGAAAATTTAGTATATTAGTAGTACGCTCCAGACTGATACATCTTTTATCTTTTGAAGATACATTTAATTGTTAACACACTTAAAACATTAAATATCATGGAAATGCATCACTACCTTCGTCTAACTTTTATATTACTTTTTGTAATAACTGCTCTATTTTGTGCCTATTTTATAATTAAAAGAGGACAAAACAGACAAACTCCCAAATTGCTTTCGCAAGAAAAATATAATTCTTCAATGAGTGGAGGAATGAAAGAAATAGCAATCTCTGATAGTTTTTTTAATATTTGGCCTTATGTAAGCGAATTAAAAGCAGCCAAAATTTTATCGAAAAAAATCAAAGAATCTGATTTGGTGCATAAAGTTTACCGAAATTCAACCGAAGATTTTGAACACATTTTATTAACCACCGAAAAAGAAAACCAATTTGTTGAAGTGGTCGTTGACAAAAACAAAAAGAAAGTCTTGGGATATCTTTTTCTAAATTTATGATGATCTAGCTTTCGCTAAAATTCCAATAAAAAAATTCCAAATTCCAACTTTTAAATTGGGATTTGGAATTTTTAGTTTTTATAAGACTTTGACAAAGAGAATGCTTATTCTCAATTTTGGAATTTGGATATTGAATTTAAACATTCGAATTTATCCTAGAAACAACATCTTCTGGAGAAATTGTTCTCATCGCATCTTCATATCCTTCAACAATTTTGTTTCCGTAAACAGAAGTTGGCAATTTCGGATATTGATTTCGATCTGATGTCAGCGCATTTTCTAAGCTTTGATTGAAAGGCAAAAATCCAGCATAAGGATGTGTCGCGCCCCAAAGCGTAACCACTTTTACACCCAGCATTGCTGCAATATGCGCATTTCCAGAATCCATAGAAAGCATTACATCTAAATTGCTTATCAATTTTAATTCTTGCTGAAATTTAATTTTTCCAGCTACATTTATTACATTTTTGAATGGCTCAGAAAGAGCATCTAAAATTTCGATTTCCTTCTTTCCTCCACCAAAAAGCAAAATCGTTTGATCTTTATTTTCGGCTAATTTGGCAATTACTTCCTGCATTAAATCTACAGGATAAACTTTAGAATCATATTGAGCGAAAGGCGCAATTCCAATTAGTTTTTGATAATTTTCTCCAATTAAATCGGTAATTTCTGCACTTAAAACTGCTTTTTCAGGAAATTCAGGATGAGATAAATCTACAGGAAAACCAAGTTCTTCAAACACTTTTGTGTGTCTTTCAAACATGGTTGGCAATTGTTTGAAAATCTTATTTTCTGCACGCGTCAATTCTTTTTTTCCTTCTCTGCCTTTATCAACAATTGCTCTTTTTTTTCCGCTTAAAGCGAAAAGCAAACCCACAACCTTAGATCTCAAAACGTTATGAAGATCTGCAAATGCATCAACTTTCAGTTTTTTCACATCTTTAAATAAACGTAAAAGTCCTAGAAATCCTTTGTGTTTTTCTTTTTCATCAAAAGCAAAAAATTCAAGATTTGGAATTCCTTCAAAAAAAGGTTTAAAAAAAGGACGAGAAATAACGGTAACTTTTACCGTTGGATATTGTTTTACAAAAGCTCGTAAAACAGGAACCGTCATGGCGACATCTCCCATTGCGGATAGTCTCATGACGGCTATATGCTTAATTTTGCTAGACAAGTCTGCCAAATTATTATTTTTTATTTTGATATAAAACTGGGTTCAAATCGTCGTCGTTGTACATTTTCATTTGTTTGTACACTTTCATGAATTTATCTCCGTTTTCAATATCTGTCAATAATTCTTCAATTGCTGTAGATAAATCTGTTCTTTGCTCTAAAAGAATATTTAATTTTTCCTGACATTTATCTCTATGTTCCTGAGAAGCTTCAGCACGATTAGCTTCTTCATGCATGTGATAAATTTTTAAAGCCAAAATAGACAATCTGTCAAAAGCCCAAGCAGGACTCTCAGAATTGATTTTTGCTCCATCTTTTACTTTTACATTGCTGTACTTTTGTAAAAAATAACTATCTATATATTCCACCATATCAGTACGTTCCTGATTTGATGCATCAATTCTTCTTTTTAAAGTTAATGCCGCAACTGGATCAATCTGCGGATCACGGATAATATCTTCAAAATGCCATTGAACGGTGTCAATCCAGTTTTTTAGATATAACAAATGCTCGAACTTATCTTTTGGATAAGGATTATTGATCGGCTGGTCAACATTATCAAACTGGTGATAATCTTTGATACTTTGCTCGAAAACAGAATATGCTAATTTTGAAAACATGTTTTTATTTTTTTATAAAACAAAGATACTTTTTATACTTTTATACTTTGAAAAAAAACATTAATTTTTCAATTATTCTTAATAAACAATTGATCTTCTAAAAAAATATTATGAAAATCCACTATATCTCTGAGAACAACAGCGTATTAAATCATTTTTTAGGTCAGATCCGGAATGTAAATGTTCAAAATGACAGTCTGCGTTTTCGTAGAAATATTGAACGTATTGGTGAAATTATGGCTTATGAATTGAGCAAAATTTTACCATATAAACAGGTTGAAATTCAGACGCCTCTTGGAATTAAAAACACTACAGAAATTGATACCGATTTGGTATTATGCCCAATTTTAAGAGCTGGACTTCCTCTCCATAATGGTTTTTTAAATTATTTTGATCACGCAGAAAACAGCTTTGTTTCTGCTTGCAGATACCATCCAAATAATGATGATGATTTTGAAATTCGTGTTGAATATCAAGCTATTTCGGACTTAAATAATAAAACTGTTCTGCTTCTTGACCCAATGCTTGCCACTGGACAATCGATTGTTGCCGTTCACAAAAAATTAGTAGAAAATGCAACTCCAACAGAAATTCATATTGTTGTTGTTATTGCTGCTCCAGAAGGAATTGCTCACCTCGAAAAAAATCTTCCAGAAAATTGCCACTTATGGGTTGCATCTCTAGACGAAAAATTAAATGAGAAAAACTACATTGTTCCAGGACTTGGCGACGCTGGCGATCTTGCTTACGGAAGTAAATTATAATTGAGAGAAAAAAGTAAATAAACTACACACAATCAGAGTATAATAAACAATTTCGTTGTTAAGTTTCTGTTGCATATATTCTACATGACTTGTTGCCATAACTGCCAATGGTGCAATACTAAACAATAATAAATCATTGCTTTTATTTGGTGAAATGATGTAAACAAAAACGGCAATAAAAAAATAAGCCACAATTTTTTTGTACGAAGAATGCACAATTTGTGGTCTATTTGATAACGTCATTAACATCGAAGTAACAAAAAATAATGCTACAGCAGTATAAATAGAAAGTGCTGCGTTTTCGTAATTATTCTTAAAATAATCAATTCTAAAATCGACTAATGCTCTTTCTTGAATGAAAGTTACTGCATCAATATTTAAAATTAAAGATGTCATGTAGAATAAAATCATTACGGCCAAAAGTGCTATAAAAGGCAAAACCCAGTTTCTATAATCTCTTGAAACGTGAAAAATGATGGAGATATAAACCAATATTAAGAATAAAATACTCCAAAATTGAAATAAAGAAGCTACAAAAATCCAAAATGCAGCATCAAATATTTTTTCTTTTGATGATTTTAGCGATTGCAGCGAAATCAATCTTCGAAGTGCCAATAAAACAAAGAAATTGGCATAGATAACATTTGAGTCATTAAATATGGTTGGGAAAAATAAAACAAACAACAAGTAAAAAAGTATCGCGTAACCGTTGTCTTTGCTGAGTCCGTTCTTTTTTACAATGAAATTAATCATGAAAAAAGAAGCCAAAATAAAGCACAACAAACTCACTTTTTGAAAAGCCAAAAAATAAGAAGTAACCCAAGATGGCTCTTTAATTTGGAACATAAAAAAGAAAACCAGTATTAAAATTACAACCAATGAATAATTTAATGGCGTAGATTTTTTAAAAACACTTGTTATCATAAGGATATTTTATACTTTTGTGATTGTAAAGATAATACTTGTTTAAAAGGAAAAACCTAACAAGTTGAAAAAAGATTTGGTTTACCGAATTTTATCTTCAAAGCATTACACAACAATAAATAACATATAATTTTTAAAATTATGACAGCTTTTTTTGAAGGAATTCAATACCTATTCGTTAACATTTTGTTTGCTCCTCTTGACTTTTTACGTCGTTTAGAATTAATTACATGGTTCGGTGCAAACACTATTAACTGGATTTTTATGATCATCTGTGCATGCGCAATCGCTTATTGGATTAAACAATTACGTATTTTTGATGATGCTGGAACAGAAAACCAAGATACAACGGCTCATTCATTTTTAAAATAAAAAACCAAACCCTTTAATTAAAAAGGGCTTGTGAATTTATTTTTTAGATTAAATCGAAACCGATATCTTTTCTAAAATACATCTTATCAAAACTTAGTTTATCTATGTTTTGGTAAGATTTTTTTATGGCCTCTTGGAAATTATCTCCGTAAGATGTCACTGCAATTACACGTCCTCCATTAGTAACGACATTTTCGCCATCTAATTTTGTTCCCGCGTGAAAAACTATCGAATCAGTAACATTTTCTAAACCAGAAATTACTTTTCCTTTTTCGAAATCTTCAGGATATCCGCCAGAAACTACCATTACAGTTGTTGCGCTTCTTGAATCAACTTCTAAATTAAAGTCTCCTAATTTCTGATCTGCAACAGATAAGAACAATTCAACTAAGTCAGATTTCAATCTTGGAACCACAACTTCAGTTTCAGGATCACCCATTCTTACGTTGTATTCAATAACGATTGGTTCGTTTTTAACATTGATCAAACCAATGAATACGAATCCTTTATATTCTATTCCGTCTTTTTGGAAACCTTCAATAGTTGGTTTTACGATACGAGTTTCAATTTTTTCCATTAAAACTGCATCTACATAAGGAACTGGAGAAACTGCTCCCATTCCGCCTGTGTTTAAACCTGTATCTCCTTCTCCAATTCTTTTGTAATCTTTTGCTGTTGGAAGAATTTTATAGTTTTTTCCGTCAGTTAAAACGAAACAGCTTAATTCGATTCCGTCCAAGAATTCTTCGATAACCACTTTTGAACTTGCTGTTCCGAATTTTGCATGAACCAACATATTACGCAATTCTGTTTTTGCTTCTTCAAGATCTTGAATAATCAAAACTCCTTTTCCTGCTGCTAAACCGTCTGCTTTTAAAACGTAAGGCGGCTGTAGCGTTTCTAGAAACTCACATCCCTTTTCAACTGTTTCAGCCGTGAAACTGTCATAAGCTGCAGTTGGAATGTTATGTTTCATCAAGAATTCTTTTGCAAATTCTTTACTTCCTTCTAATTGAGCCCCTAATTGAGATGGTCCAATTACTGGAATATGTTGCAAACTTTCGTCGTTTTTGAAATAATCGTAAATACCTTTTACCAACGGATCTTCAGGTCCAACGACTACTAAACTTATATTTTCTTTAAGTACTAATGCTTTTACGGCTTCAAAATCTGTTGCAGAGATCGCAACGTTTTCAGCAATTGCAGCAGTTCCCGCATTTCCAGGCACTACAAAAAGTTTTTCGCAAAGCGGACTCTGTGTCATTTTCCATGCAAATGCATGCTCTCTTCCGCCTGATCCCAATAATAAAATTGTCATGGTGTTGTTGTATTTAGTTGTGGTGCAAAAATACTTGCTTTTGCACGTAAAAAATAATTAAATCTCTAAAAAGTTGTTGGTTCTATACTGTTAGTAATTCGTAAACCTTATTTTTGACGAAAATTTTTCTGAAAATGATCCGCCTTTTTGATATTACGCTTCAATTGAATGGTTTTCCTATAAAGGAAGCCAAAGCCGAATTAGATAAAATTGTTCATTTTTCTGAAGAAGAATTTGCTTCATTTCTTGAAAATAAAAAAGCAGAAATTGTTGATTTTCATCTTAAAAACAACTCTTTTTACAAGGAATTAGCTGGAAATATGACTGCCGAAAATTGGGAAAGTCTTCCGATTTTAAACAAACATAATTTACAAAAACCGCTAGAAGAAAGACTTTCAAAAGGCTATTCTAAAAAATCGGTTTACCTCAACAAAACGTCAGGATCTAGCGGAACTCCTTTTGTTTTTGCTAAAGACAAATATTCTCATGCTTTGACTTGGGCTTCTAATATTATGCGTTTCGGCTGGTTCGGAATTGATTTTAATCATTCGTACCAAGCTCGTTTTTACGGAATTCCGATGGATTTTATTGGATATCAAAAAGAACGTTTCAAGGATTTTTTGACGCATCGTTTTCGTTTTCCCGTTTTTGATTTATCTGATGAAGTTTTGGAGAAATTTCTGCAGAAATTCAAAACCAAAAAGTTTGATTACCTCAACGGTTACACCAGTTCTATTGTTTTATTTGCTAAATATTTAGAGCAGAAAAATATTATTTTAAATGAAATTTGTCCAACCCTAAAAGCGTGTTTTGTTACTTCGGAAATGCTTTTTGAAATGGATAAAAAATTACTTGAAAAACAATTCGGAATTCCAGTTATTAGCGAATATGGCGCTTCTGAATTGGATTTAATTGCTTTTGAAAATCCGAATGGAGAATGGCAGGTAAATGCAGAAACTCTTTTTGTCGAAATTTTAGACGAAAACAATAATTCTGTTTCACATGGAACGGAAGGAAAAATTGTGATTACTTCTTTATTCAACAAAGCAAATCCTTTCATTCGATATGAAATTGGCGACATTGGAATTTTGGATGAAAAAAGCACTCCGCAAAAACCAATTCTGAAAAAACTTATCGGAAGAACAAACGATGTTGCGATTTTGCCAAGCGGTAAAAAATCTCCAGGTTTGACGTTTTATTATGTAACCAAAAGCATTATTGAAGACGATGGAAACGTAAAAGAATTCATTATCAAACAAACCAAATTAGACACTTTCGAAATTGAATATGTTGCTGAAAAAGAATTAGTTTCAGAACAAATCGAAAAAATAAAACAAGCAATTGATTTATATTTAGAACCCAATCTAAACTTCACTTTCACCCGAAAAACAGTTTTAGAAAGAACCAATCGTGGCAAGCTAAAACAATTTAAATCTTATTTATAATATATATAAAATCCTACATTTGTTTTTTTTTATTTAAAAACTTATGGACGATCAATCTTTACTTTCTGAAGATACAATTTCAGACAAAATATACTTTATTCGCGGGCAAAAAGTGATGCTGGATCGTGATTTGGCTTTACTTTATGGAATAGAAACTAAAGTTTTCAAACAATCTGTCAAAAGAAATATTTCTAGATTTCCAGAAGATTTTATGTTTGAATTATCACAAACTGAGTTTAACAACTTGAGGTCACAAATTGTGACCTCAAGTTGGGGAGGCACAAGAATACTGCCTTTAGTTTTCACCGAACATGGCATATTAATGCTTTCAAGCGTATTAAAAAGTGATTCTTCAAGGTCTCAAATTGTGATCTTAAAAACTTGAAGTCGCAAATTGCGACTTCAAGTTTCAATAAATTCAAAAATTGGAGGTCGAAAATTGCGACCTCCAAACTAAATTTTCTTTATATATCGTCGTTTCACAATCAATTGAGTATATAAAAACCTCATCATCAGTAAAACAGCAAACACAAAATTATATCCGTGGAATTCTCTATAAACGCCAAAGTTGTGTTTTATCAATTTGAATTTTGAAGACGAAACAGAATCTTTTCTGATTCTGTAAAATGCCAAAGGTTCTGGAACTGGTTTTGCAATTTTAATTTGTTTTACAATCGTAAGCCAAATTCTCCAATCCTGGCGTTTTTGCGTGGTTTCCAGAATAATTTTTCCGAAATAATCTGCATCGTAAATGGCGGTCAAATTGCCTACATAATTGCAGAAAAACAATTGTTTATAACTCAATGGGTTTGGCGATTCAACTCTTCTGTTTAAATCATTTCCTTCTTCGTCAATAGAATCGTAAAAACTAAAAGTAAAGTGCAAATCATTTGCTTTTAAAAACTGAACCTGCTTTTCTAGTTTCGCAGGAAACCATAAATCATCAGAATCTAAATACGCAATATATTTTCCAGTTGCTTTTTCTAAAGCAGCGTTTCTGGCAAAACCGTTTCCGCGATTTTCTGGTAATTTGAAGAGTTTTATTCGGTTATCTTTTTGAGCAAATTCTTCAATTATAGAAACCGTTTGGTCAGTTGAAGCATCATCAGCCAAAATCATTTCCCAATTTTGATAGGTTTGATTTTGAACAGATTCAATGGTTTGCCTAATGAACTTTTCAGTATTATAAGTTGGGACAATAATAGAAACTAATTCGCTCATTTGGAACTTGGTCGATTGGGGAAATTAATTAAAAAACAACTCGAACTTTATTCAAATTCGAGCTGTCTGAAGTTTATTTTATATAACTAGAAAAGTCTTTATGCTCTTCTTTTGAAAGTTCTTCTGGAGATAACGATCTGAAATAATCATAAGTGATTTTCATTCCTTCGGCACGATTTACTTTCGCTTCCCAGCCTAACAATTCTTTGGCTTTTGTTGTATCTGGCTGACGCTGTAATGGATCGTTTACTGGCAGTGGATGATAAACGACTTTCTGATTTGTTCCTGTTAATTTTATAATTTCTTCAGCAAAATCTTTGATTGTAATTTCATCCGGATTTCCAATATTTACTGGATAAACATAATCTGAATGCAATAATCTGTAGATACCTTCGACTTGATCATCAACATAACAGAAAGAACGCGTCTGCATTCCGTCGCCAAAAATCGTTAAATCTTCTCCGCGTAAAGCTTGTCCAATAAACGCTGGAATTACACGTCCGTCGTTTAATCGCATTCTTGGTCCGTAAGTATTAAAAATACGCACAATTCTAGTTTCTACACCGTGAAAAGTATGGTATGCCATTGTAATTGATTCCTGAAAACGTTTTGCTTCATCATAAACCCCACGTGGACCAATTGTATTTACGTTTCCGTAGTACTCCTCAGTTTGTGGATGCACTAAAGGATCTCCGTAAACTTCTGAAGTCGAAGCAATCAAAATTCTGGCTTTTTTTACTCGCGCTAATCCAAGCAAATTATGCGTTCCTAAAGAACCCACTTTCAAAGTCTGAATCGGAATTTTTAAATAATCTATAGGACTTGCTGGTGATGCAAAATGCAATATATAATCTAAATCGCCTGGAACATGAACAAACTTGGTAATATCATGGTGATAGAATTCGAAATTTTCTAATTTGAATAAATGTTCAATATTCTTAAGATCTCCCGTAATCAAGTTATCCATTCCGATTACAAAGTAACCTTCTTTGATAAATCTGTCACATAAATGCGATCCTAAAAATCCTGCCGCTCCAGTAATAAGTATTCTTTTCATAAACAGTTCTAATTAAACATCTTGAAATCAATTCTTAGCAAAAAGCTTAAGAAATCCTTGCAAATGTAATAAAATATGACCCTTTAATAAAGAATAACCAAAGCCATAATTTTAAAATAAGTTAACTCATTTCAAATCAATATTAATCTTAATTATCTATTTTTACGATAAAATAATCCTATCCTTTTGAAAGTCGTACATGTTATTGAAGCCCTTGGCGGAGGCGTTTATACTTATTTTAATGATTTATCAGCTTATTTTGGTGATGATGAAGTTAAAAGACACATTGAGACTACAATAATTTATAGCGGAAACCGAAAAGAAATAAACAGAGATAAAATTAAATCTGAATTTTCAAGTAACATCAATTTATTAGAAATTAATATGTTACGGAATTTTTCTCCTTTACAAGATTTAAAATCTGTAATTCAGTTAACAAAAGAACTGAAAAAAATAGATCCCGATGTTATCCATCTTCATTCTTCAAAAGCTGGTGTTTTAGGAAGAGTTGCTTATTTCTTCTTGTTCAAAAAAAAGAAGCTTTATTATTCTCCGCATGGCTATTCTTTTCTTAGAACAGATGCTTCAAAACCTATTCGGAAATTATATTGGCTAATTGAAAAATATACTCAAACTCTGTTTGGAGGCGTTACGATTGCGTGTGGAGATACTGAATTTGAAATTGCAAAAAAATTAGGTCCTGTAAAATTAGTCCGAAACGGAATTGACATTGCAAATGTTCAAGAACAATTTGCACCTCATCAAAATGAAAAATTAACGATTGGAATTATGGCTAGGATTACAGCTGCCAGAAATCCTGAAATGTTCAACAAAATTGCCTTAAAATTTCCAGACTTCGATTTTGTATGGATTGGAGACGGTGAGTTAAGGCATTTAATTACAGCTCCAAACATTCGAATTACAGGATGGATTTTAGATCGAAAAACGGTCTTAAAAGAACTTAACAATATTGATATTTACATACAGGTTTCTCTTTGGGAAGGTTTGCCCATTGCCGTTCTCGAAGCTATGGCATTGCAAAAACCTGTTATCGCAACTAATATTATTGGGAATAAAGATGCCGTTCTGCATGAAAAAACTGGATTTCTATTTACTGATATTTCTGAGTTAGATCCCATCTTTGAAATTTTAAAAGAAGAAAAAACTAGAGCAAAATTTGGTAAAAATGCTTTGGCGAGATGTCATGAATTATTTGACAAAAATCAAAATTTTAAGCAACTTTCGGATCTCTATCAAGAATCGTTTTTTGTTGCAACCAATGACTTGCAAAAATAGAAGACCAAAGTCCGCTGAAGGCAATTCCATCAAAACGGAGGAAAAAATCATCAGTGAGATTAGAGGTAAAAAAAATCAGAAAAAAAGAAAGTATTATTCCATTTTTCAAATCATAGCCTAAATATCCGATCGTAAAAATATAAAGCGTTACAACAAGCGGTCCCAAAATTCCAAATTTTAATAAAAAATCTAAAAACTGATTGTGTGTAGGAAATTCGTATTTAGCTAAAAATTGCTGATTTGTATTTTTATAATATTTAAATAATTCTGGTTTTCCATCTGAAGCACCTACACCAAATGGAAGATTTTTTAGCGATAATTCCCAAGCCGATTTCCAGATTGAAACTCTCGTAACCAGCGAGTTAAAAACCTTAATTTCTGGATGGTCAATTTCGTCCAACTTACCCACTTTATCCATATATGCAAAAGTTACCGATGAATATTTTTCTTTCATGTATGGATTCTTTTGAAGGAATAAAAACAGAATTCCTCCCAATAAGACAACAATTGAAATTCCTGTTAATACAACTTTCTTAGGGTTGAATCGGTGTTTAATTTCATAAAAGAAAACAATCAAAAATCCAATTAAAGCGTTTAATAACGCCATTCTGGTATTTACTAAAAGAACAAAGAAAAAGGATGATAAAAAAACAACAACGTTCATAAGTTTGGTCTTTATTTTATCATGATTTTTAAAACTTTCAAAAACAAAATATAATGCGCAAACTGATACAAAAGCCAAGTGCATGTTTAATGCTGGCGCGTGAATTCCGACACTGTCTGCAAATTGATAACCCATTTCCCAAAGATCAATTCCATTTAAATATTTTTGCATCAGTTCTGGGTATACAACATTGAACCGAATGAAAAAACACAGCATGATAAAAGTTGTTGATATGGTATAAATCTGAGCTATTTTTAGAAATTTCACCCGATGGTAATTTCCAATAATAAACAACGGAAATATAATTAAAGAAGTGCTTTTTTCAATTGCTTTTAGTCCTTTATAAAAAGAATCATTGTTCCAAAAAAGTAATAATTCTAATAAAATTGGCGAGGCAATGCAAGCCATTAAAATTACAGCCTTTTTCGTATATGCTAATTTTCTGAAAAAGATCAGATTAAATACTGCAAACAAAATAATAATCAATGAACATGGTTTTCTGAAAATCATTGTAATACCAATGAGACACAAAAAAAAGTGGAATATTTTATTGAAGTTCTTTTCGGAAATGTTCATAATATAAGGCGAAATAGATTAATGGAAAAATACCGATTTTATGTTTTACGACTGATCCTAAATCAGGTTCGAAAACACCTTGAATAATGAAAAAAGAAAATAAAATCAATAGAACAAAAAATTCATATTTGTATTTTTCCTTTTCTTTTAAGCATTTAGAAAAACGTACTAATAAAATATAAAATAATAGAAGTTGCCAAATTATAAATATTAAAATTTGAGGTGAAAATATATGCTTAAGTCCATTTATAGGAATATTTACTGTGAAGAAACCGTAAAAAATTCCTAAAATTTCGCCATACCAAGTATCCGGTTTTATTGGTGAAACAATCGCTGAATTTGCATCAGATGGATTATCTCGGGTAGTATTTACTAACTCACGGCTAATTTCAGAAAAATAATGGCCTTTTATAATTCCGTAACTTACAGACAAAAAAATGGCAATTAGCAAGCCATAAAAAATGACCATTACCGTTTTATTTTTAAAATTAATAAAACTTACTAAATACATCCCGCCAGCAATTATCGGAATTAAAGCAAAATACGGTCGATATAAAGCTCCAAAAACAAACAAAAGAAAAACAGATACTATTATTTTTTTTTGAGTAGAATATTCCTTTTTTCTGTAAATGAAAACTATAGGAGTAACACACAAGAAGGTAATAAATTCTTTGGACGGCATGGAAATAAAAACAGCCATTAGAAAAATTCCAATATAGACCAAGATGTTTTTAATATTCACTTTTTCAAAATTATCCGGAATTCCTATTTTGTTTAAGATGTACATTAGGATTGGAAATTGTAAAATTCCGATTAATGGAAATGGCAAATATTTTAAACCTGTAATTTTATAAAACAAAATCGTAAGCGGATAACTTCCAATATATCCAACCTCACCAAACTTGTCATAAATAATAATGGCAGCATCGTAAAAGAACTTTGGTGGCAAAATAAAAAAAGCAACAAATGCAACAATCAAATTGACTGCTGAAAGTAATAAAAATGTAGCTGTACTTTTTTTAATTAAAATTTGCATAAATAAAATGATTATCTCGACGCTCTATATTTTTTATAAAAAGATGTTTTTATTCGATATCCGTTTAAAAAGAATATTAAAAACCTAAATGATAAATACTTATAAAAAAACATTACTTTATCTACTTTTAAATTTCGATTCGATTGAAGTAAAAATTTCCAATTTAGTAAATCGTTCCAGATTTCTTGCCTCTTTTTTGAAGACAGTACGTAAAATTCTTTTAAAATTATAGCATAAATGCAAGCCCAATAGTTTTCTACAGCTTGATTCAGTTTTTCAGAATTTGTCTGTTGCTTTTCTAGACCGTTTTTAACCATCAAATAAACATCTACTATATTTTTTTCTTCAATAGTCGTTGTAAATGAACCTTTTCTAGCCTGACGATAGAAGTAAAATGATTTTGAATAAACACTAAATGTTTTAATGTGATACATCAATTTTCCAGTCCATTCAATATCTTCTGATCTCTTATCTGTTGGAAAAAATAATTCGTTATTAATCAAAATTGATCTTTTGATAATTTTATCCCAAGGCGCAGGAGCGTACAAATCATAATAAACCAAATTTATAATTTCATCTGTAAAATTTCCTTCCTTGTTTTTTAGAAACTTCTGATTGTATTTACAAATGATATCTTCATTAGAAAAAAAACGGCTCTCTTCGTGGATTATTAAATCTGGTTGCGACTCTCTTATTAAAATATTAATATTGGATAATGTGTCGGTTCCAACCCAATAATCATCACTATCACAAAAAAGAATATAATCACCTTTTGATATTCTTAAACCTGTATTTCTTGCATCTGATACTCCTCCATTTTCTTTATCAATCAAAATAATGTTATCATGGATTTGCTTGTATTTTTTACAGATTTCTAATGATGAATCTTTTGACCCATCGTTAATAAGCAAAACCTCAAAATTAAAGTAGTTCTGACCCAAAATACTATTAAGACACTGCTCCAGATAATCTTCAACATTATAAACTGGAACAATAATGCTGAAAAAAGTACTTTCAATATGAGAATTTGTTTCTTCCATTTAATTCAGAAAAACTTTCATTTTATCCTTTCTGTAAATAATTATTACTGAAACAAAATTCCAGAAAAAAGTACTCGTAACGAATGCAATAGCTCCTCCAGTCATTCCATAAATAGGAATTAAAAATCTATTCAGGACAAAGTTTATTATCACAGCAATAATTAAAATTATCTGATAAATATGCTGTCTCCCTGTCATATTCAAATAAACAGAAGAGGAACCAAATGCCGAACAAACTCCTTGGCCGATTATTAAAATCAAAAAAGCTTGTTTCGCGGCTATATATCCTTCCCCGAAAAAAGATAAAATATAATCTGAAAAAACACTCAAAAGAATAATTATCGGAAGCGTTATGCTAAAAATGGTACGCGAGCTATTTTTTAAAATCTTAGCCAATTCTTCTCTGTTATTGCCTGAAAAATATTCTGAAATTTTGGATGAAATTGTAATGTTTATGGTAATTATAATAATCGAAACTATTGTCATTATTTTAAACCCAACCGAGTAAAAAGCAACTGTTTCGTCATTACGGTATTTTTTTAAAAACAAGATATCAAAACTCATTAATAAAAATAGCGCCATTCCGCTAATTGCAATCGGATAGGATTTAAAAAATATTTCTTTGTGAGATATGTTTTCTGTCAAATCTTGCTTTTTTATCTTTTTAAAATAGACAAAAACAAAAATTGAACTTATAATCGCCAAAGCAACAAATCCGATTAAAAAAACATCTACGAGATAGGTTTCTTTTTGATAATAAAACAAAATTATTGCGCCTAAAATTAATGGAACGTATTTAATTACATTTCTAAATAATTCAGCAACAATTAATTTATCTAATGCCCTAAAAATCTCTGTATTTAACATCGATATTCCTGAAAAAAATAACGCAATAGCTGATTTTAAAATTATTGGATAAACTTCGTTGTCTGAGAAATAATTGTTGATTGTTTTTTTATCAATTATCAAAATAATTAATAAAGCCGTTAATGATGCCAAAAATAGCATCAGAACCATTTTTCCGTATATATTTTTTAATTCTTCTAAAGATTTTTTGCTGGTTAGTATTCCTTTAAAATATAAAATAGACTGATCAAAACCCAACAAACAAATGCTTCCAACAACCAAAAGAAAAGTACGCGCAAAATCATATTGGCCCACAATTTTAGGGCTAAAAGATTTTGTCAAAAAAACAGTAAAACCAAATAAGAGAGCCGCTCCAGAAATCCTCAAAAACAAAGTAACAATACTTTGCTTTAAGAAAGAATTGTTACTGATTTTATCAAAAAAAATATTTGTTTTCAATTGATTTAGGCATAGTTAACAAATAAAAAATCGCTTTTTTTAAATTTTATTTACCTGAGATTTCAAAAGCTGATTACGATAAAACTTCTGAAACAAATGAATCAAAACAAAAAGGAAAAGGAATAATACAGGAAATAAAAGTTTAAAGTTTCCGTTTGTAATTTTAGTATTATTTCTATTTAAAGTTGAATTTATCTCCTTAATTGCTTTATCATAATTAACTAATTTCAGTCTGTTTTTACCCTGCTCTAAAATTAAAGATTGCTTTGTTTTAATGATATCGTTCAGCTGCGTATTCTCATTGTAATAAACCAATTTATCGTTTTTAGCTCCATTTTTTACAGCGCTAGAGAAACCATTTAACACTTGGTCAATTTGACTAATAATAGTATCGTTTTTAACGATCTGATCTGCAAGGTTTTTATATCCAATTTTTTGTAGCGCATTAAAATACTCCGAACTGTTTAGGTATTTTAATAATGGTTCTACAATATCCTTTTCATTAGTAATTTGATCCGTTACAAAAGAAATAGTATGAAAAGTATAATTTTTACTCGTCACATTATCCTCTAATACTTTTTTTACCTCTCCAACCTCAGCCATTAATTTGATCAATTGAAAATTTTGCTCGTTGTCTTCAATAAATTTATAAACATCGGCAATTGGTTTAATTTCAATTTTTCTGATCAATTTAGGCTTATTAATTCCAACTTCTTTTTTCAAGAAAGCAGTATCGCCAGCAATAATTTTAGATTCGATCAAATCTATTTTAGAATAAAGATAATCTACACTGCCAAAATTTGGAGTTACAATAACTTGATTTTCAAATGTTTTTTTATTTGCATCTAAAAACCAGCCCAGTCCAAATCCTAAAACAATTAAAATTAAAACGATAATCCAGTTTCGAACAAAAAAATGAATAGATTGAAAAATCATGGCATTGATTCTATCAAAAAAACTACCAATACTTTTTGAAAGCTGAAAAATATCAATCTCCTGATCTGGATTATCTTGCGGTACTTTTGTACTCATTTACAATTATTTTATATTGAAAATCTGTTCTAAAATTTTAATAGTAATCAAATAAGTTGGTTTTACACCAGTTGTTCCTAATCCGCCTGAAGCTAGTGTACTTCCTGTTTCAAGAGGGTTATCTGATGCATAATAAGCGTAACGAACTTTAATATCGTGCGGTACACTTTTTCTAATTTTTGATGCCGACTGAATTGCTTTTTGGTAGTAAGAACCTTCCATTTCAAGTCCAATTACACCCCAAGTCGATTCGTGGAAAAATTTAAGTAAATCTCTGTTTTGCAACGAAGTTCCTAAAACGGTAACCATTGCTCCTTCATAAATATCAATGTCATTTCCTTCGAACATTGAACCTGTCAATTCATTTTCAAAGAAATAATTATCTGCTGTCCCTTCGTTAATATGTGCAGTCGGAATCATGATATCTCCTTTTCCACCTTCTAAAATTCCGGCTTTACCCATAATAGAAACCGATTTTACATTTAGTAAAGTTTCTTTTTTAAATGGTTTTAAAAGTTCATCAATTGTTTCGTAAGCTTGTTCTCCAAAAGCATAATCCATTACGATAATAACTGGTTTCTCTTCACCTACATTAGCATGCGAAAAAGCCGTTTTTGACCAGTCAATTTTAGCTGTATCAAAAATCTGAACATCTATATTGGTTCCTGAACAATCTGGCAATGAAATCATTCCGCTTTTTAAAGCCAAATCTTCAACCTGACCTCTAATTTCTTTTGAACCCGAACCACTTAATTCTTCATAAATAAAGAAATCTGTTTTTCCTTTAAATTTAGTTTTTAACAATGGCGTCGCAAAAATAGAATTCATTACACTGTGCATATTCGCACTGATCACGTGAATTGGTCTTTTCAGCAAATCGTTTGCTTTTAAAACTTCTTTGATGTTGGTTGCCCAGATTTCTCCGTGAATGTGGTGTCCTAAACGCTCACGCAAAACTGGACTAAAAGTAATTGTACGTTTATTGTTTTCAACAATTTCTTCAATTGCTAATTTTCCTAACCAATAAATAACGTGCAAGAAACGATCTGGTGCAGTTTCAGAACCAAATGCGTCGTAAATGTCTAAAACTTCCTCGAAAGTTCTAGCTAAAATATTTGCAACGTGAGAAATCGCTTTTTCTTTTTCAACCAAAGTAAGCTTTTTGGTTTGCATAACCGCTTGTTCCAGTTTTTGCCAATCGCGAGAAACTTCTCCTCCATCGTCTACTAAAACTCTGTTTTTAATTTTATGAGATTCAATGAAAATGAAAGTTAAGTGAGTCAAAATATCGTAAATGTCTGAACGTCCGCGTGTGATTTCGACATTCATTTGTTCTTCGTCAATTCTGTAGCAGTTTCTTCTTCTTTTTGGAGGAACAATTGCTTGAAAATGAGATTTAGAATAGCCTTCGTCTGAAGTTAAATTGATAAAACGACATTGCTCGATTCCGATTGGAAGACGCTCAATAACGTATAAAAGTCCGTTAAGTTCTACCTTTTCTTCGGCGATATTTCCGTAGATTTCAGGACGTAACGCTAATAATGATTCTCTCAAACTGTCACCAGAAACTCCCATTGGTTTGTAAAAACCACGGTTGAATAAATGGCGCATTGTAATGTACATTTTTTCTATCGCCGCAGAAGATTCCTGCGCTCTAGATCTTGATATATGTTTAGTTTCTTTCATGTCTTTTTAATTTTAAAATCATCTTCCTTTAAAGAAGATTCGAATACTTTCGACTAACGAAAGTAGGAATTATATATATAACTTTAATGAATTAGCATTTAACAAATTGTTAGAAGGTCTTTTCTAAAAGCTAAATTCTACTTCAAATTATCTGCAATATCTCTATTATTTGATAATCTCGGAATTTTATTCTGGCCGCCCAGTTTTCCTTGCGATTTCATGTAATCTTGGAATCCGTTTTTTGAAACTTTCGTGATAACTACTTTTCTTAAAACATTTCCAGTAATTAAATCTTCGTAATAAATGTTCTGCTTTCGCATTGAATTGTCAATCGTTTCAGCAAAAACCTCCATGTTTTCAGGCTCTTTTTCAAATTCGATCAGCCACTCGTGATAAGGCAATCCGCTGGCTGGCGTGATTTGCGGCGCTACCGTAAATTCGTTAATAACGATATTGGTAGAATTTACAGCTTCTTTCATCGCATTTTCGACTTCATTGGCAATTACGTGTTCGCCAAAAGCCGAAATATAATGTTTGATACGTCCAGAAACTATAACACGGTACGGAGCCAAGGACGTAAATTGAATTGTGTCTCCAATATTATATCGCCAAAGTCCCGCATTAGTAGAAATAATCAAAACGTAGTTTACTCCTACCTCAACTTCTCCAATTGTATATACTTTCGGATTTTCGTTAAAGAATTCGTCAGCTTTTATAAACTCATAGAAAATACCAGAATTCAAAAGTAGCAACATCCCTTTTTCTTTCTGTGAATCTTGATAAGCAAAAAATCCTTCAGAAGCTGGAAACAATTCGATGCTATCTACTTTTTTACCAATCATTTGCTCAAATTTGGCGCGGTATGGCTCGTAATTCACACCTCCGTAAATAAACAAATTGAAGTTTTTAAAGATCTCGCTAATCTGTTTTCCGTCGCTTTTTTGCTGTAAACGTTCAAAATACATCTGTACCCAAGACGGAATTCCAGAAATCACCGACATATCTTCTTTTATCGTTTCATCTACAATTGCATCTACTTTAGTTTCCCAATCCTCAATACAATTGGTTTCCCAAGATGGCATTCTATTCTTTTGCAGATATTTCGGAACAAAATGCGCTACAATTCCAGAAAGTCTTCCAAATTTAATTCCGTATTTTTCTGTTAGAATGGGACTTCCTTGTAAAAAGATCATTTTTCCGTCAACAAAATCGGCATTTCCGGTTTCATTTATATAATGAAGAATTGCATTTCGAGCCGCTTCTATATGATACGGCATTGATTCTTTGGTCAGCGGAATAAATTTTGCTCCAGAAGTTGTTCCAGAAGTTTTAGCAAAATATAATGGTTTTCCTTTCCAAAGAATATCTGATTCGCCTTTTACAACTTTTTCAACATATGGTTTTAAATCTTCATAATCTCTAACAGGCACACGTTTCTGAAAATCCTCAAAAGTATTTATCTGACTAAAGTGATGATCTCTTCCAAATTCGGTGTTTTGAGCATTTTCGATCAAACTTTTAAAAACCTTTTGCTGAGTTTCAACTGGTTTTTCGGCCCATCTAAGCGTTTGTTTATATATTTTTCGGGCAAAAATTTTCGCCGCAATTGACTTAATTGACATTTTCAGTGGTATTATTTTTTGTCACTTTTCTTTTTGTCTTGAGATTTTGCCTTCAGCTCTTTTTCAGTTTCAGAGACATCTTCTCTTAATTTTATTTCGGCATCAGATGCTTTCATATTTACATTTGAAGCATCTTCAACAGATTCTGTTAATATAGAATCTTTATTAAATTTTGAATATTCTAATTCTCCCTTCAAAACCTTCTGAATTCCTTTTATATAAGCTTCATTCTGTTTTAAAGCCGTTTCTAAAGAATCTGATTTAATGGACAATCTCGTAGCATTTCGTTTCAATTCTGTCGAAGAATATCCAGGAATAAATTCGCGAAGCGGGGTAAATGCAATGATGAAAGTAGTAACCAAAATTAGAAATATTCCGCCTAAAGTAAATGTTACGAATACATTCATTAAAGTAAGCTTAAAAGAAAAGATCTCTTCAAAAGTGTCTTCATTTAAAATTACTAATCGGTTTTTAATGAATAGTTTTTTCCTAAAATTCTTTTTCTTTTTCTTAGTCATTCTGCTTCTTTATGCTAGCAAATATAGTAATTAATCGTCATGATATTTATTCTAAAAATTTCATGAAGAGCTATAATTTACGATTTTATAAAATATTTAACGTGGTCTGATACAAATATTTTAAACTAAAAATACTTCTATTTCGTATATTTCTATATACCTTTGCGGAATAATTAAGAAAAACAATTTGCTTCGGCATTAAATATACAGTCATGGGAAGATTAGGTCTTACAGAAATCCTTGTAATAGTAGGTATTGTGATTTTACTTTTTGGAGGTAAAAAAATTCCAGAATTAATGAAAGGTTTAGGAAGCGGAATTAAGGAGTTCAAAAACGCTGCTAAAGACGATCAACCTGCTGCTTCTAAAAAACAAGAAGAAGAAACAAAATAAGAAATTCGAAAAACTTATTAAATCCCAAATTACAAAATGTAGTTTGGGATTTTTTTTATATCTAAAAATTCCTACTTTTAGAGTCCCAAATTTTTAGATATGAAAAACTTACTTTTCGTGATGGTTTTTCTGCTCGCAGCAGAAAGCCGGTCACAAACTCAGCCCTTTCCAGCCAATAAGGTATACGGAAACGGGATCATGGCTGCATCAAAAAATAGTCAAGATGCAGAAAACAATTACAAAACTTGGAAAATCAATTTTGTAGAAGAATGCAATAATGGACTGTACAGAGTAAAATTTGACAATCCAAGCGAAACTGTTTCTGAAGGTATTGCATACGGAATGCTGCTTTCTGCTTACATGGCCGATAAAGCTCTTTTTGATGGCTTTTGGCTTTATTACAAAGACAATGTAAATGCTAACAAAGTAATGAACTGGAAAATAAACGGTTGTTCTGGAGGAAAAGCTGGTGAAAACGGAGCTACAGATGCTGAATTAGATGCCGCTTTTGCCTTGATTGTTGCCGATTATCAATGGGCAAGCGCTGGAAACATCAATTACAAAAGTGATGCAAAAGCCCTTATTACTGCCATTAAAAATTATGAAGTTGAAGCCAATACTTATGTTTTAAAACCTGGAGATCAATTCGGCGGAAGCCAAATTACCAATATATCCTACTTCTCTCCTGCTTATTACAGAGCTTTTGGTGTTTTTACAAATGATACTGCCTTTTGGAATCAGGTTGCAACAAAGGCATATACGGTTATCAACAACAATTTGACAAAGAATAATGCTGTTGGCGGTTTAGTTTCTGATTGGTGTCAAGCCGATGGTTCTTATTCTTCTCAAGCTGGAGGTTATAACAATGCTGGCAAAACATATACTTATGATGCTGCAAGAACTCCTTGGCGAATTGCGGTTGATTATCTTTGGTATGGTACTCCTGAGGCTAAAGTCTATTCTAAAAAATCTTCAGATTTTGTACGAGTAAATCTTGGAGGTTCTCTTAATATAAAAGATGGTTATAACCAAAATGGAACCGTAATCGGACAATGGCATAATCCTACGTTTGTAGGTGCTTTTGCTTGTGCTGCAATGGGCGGCGAAGATCAAGCACATTTGAATGCTTCTTATGCCGATCTTAAAAACCTTAACGAGCCAAATAATTATTTTCATCAAACATTAAAAACATTATACTCCCTTTTACTAACAGGTAATTTCTATTTACCTATAAACGCCACATTGTCTAATGATACTTTCGATATTGAAAAATCTACAGTCACGCTTTACCCCAATCCGAGTGCTGATCGAATCACGATTAACGCACCTAGGGAATCTACTATCTCGATAATTTCTCCATCTGGAAGTGTCATTCATGAGCAGAAAACAACTTCAGAATTGACAGAAATAAATTTAGCCCACCAATCTCGTGGCATTTATTTTGTAAAAATATCCAATGATGATTTTAAAAACATCACCAAAAAAGTGATTTTGAAATAACTCTAAACTAAAAACGCCCAAATTACGAATTGTAATTTGGGCGTTTTTTTAAAAGATAATTCTATTTATTATTTACACTTATTTTTATCAAAAATAGCCGTAATCTGATTTAATACTTTATCAAGTTCAAATGTTTCCTTTTCTATTGCTTTGCTTATTTTAGCACAATCTGCAAATTCTTGCTTCGCCATTTTTTTCATAGTTGCATCTGTTCCGTATGATTTTACTACATTACCCATAGTATTGTAGCCAAAAACTAAATGATCTGTATCTTTTTTTCCAAAGAAATAAGAAGAACTAGCTGATCTGAAAGTATTTCTTCTGGCGTCCCCTTTATCAAAAATTTTACCGATTTTAAATTCTTTAGTATATACAATTTCAAACCAATGCTTTTTTTTGGAATTAGAAAATTTTCCTGAAAAAATACCAGCGCTTGTTAAATAAAGATGTTCCATTGTAAATATACTGCCTGATTCCGTGGTGTATACTATTGTAGTAAGATCAGTGCTAGGTATTTTTTCAGATTTTGCATCTTCATTAGCTCTAAAAGTAACTTTTGAGTCATCGTCTTCAACAAGTTTTGCTAGACCAGTTTTATTAGTTCCATCAGTAAAGTACAAAACTGCTTTAAGAAATTTTGCTTGCCCTACAGTTGAGCATAATAATGCTATTAGAATTAAAAAGTTTTTTTTCATGGGTATTTTCGGGGTTTTAATTTCGGGCAAATATAGTAGAATAGGTAAGAATTATTTTAAAGAATAAAGTTTCAACACATACATTCAATCTTTAATAAAGTTTAATTTACTCATTATCAAAAGTTTTTATAACATTCAAAATCTAAACTGATTACAACTAAAAACGCCCAAACTTTTGAAGTTTGGGCGTTTTATGTGGTGTCCTAATTATAATTTAGAATATTATAAAACCATTGTTAATTGAATTCTTTTTCTATCCTCATCAACTTCAGTTACTTTAACATCAACATGTTGGTGTAATTTTACCACTTCGTTTACGTCGCTCACAAAACCCGCTTTTAACTGCGAAATATGCACTAAACCGCTTTCTTTGATTCCGATGTCAACAAAACAACCAAAATTGGTGATGTTATTAACAATTCCAGGTAAAATCATTCCTGTTTTCAAATCTTTGATCGATTTTACATTCGCGTCAAATTCAAAAACCTTAGCAGATTTTCTAGGGTCCAATCCAGGTTTTTCAAGCTCTTTAATGATATCTTTTAGTGTAAGCAAACCAATTTCTGGTGTTACATACTTTTCGGCTTTAATAAGCGCTGTTTTCTCTTTGTTGGCAATTAAGTCATTTAGCGAAATATTCAAATCTTTCGCCATCTTTTCAACAACCGGATAAGCCTCTGGATGTACCGCCGAATTATCCAACGGATTTTTAGCGTTTGCAATTCTAATAAACGCTGCTCCTTGCTGATACGCTTTATCTCCTAAACGTGGCACTTTTTTCAGTTGTTTTCTATCTTCGAAAGGCCCGTTTTCAGAACGGTATTGCACAATGTTTTCCGCCAGCTTCTCCCCGATTCCACTCACATAACTCAATAAGTGTTTACTTGCAGTGTTGATGTTGATTCCAACCGAGTTCACGCAACGAATAACCGTATTATCTAATTCTTCTTTTAATTTCGTTTGGTCAACATCATGCTGATACTGCCCTACTCCAATTGCTTTTGGATCAATTTTAACCAATTCGGCCAACGGATCTGAAAGTCGTCTTCCGATCGAAACCGAACCACGAACCGTTACATCATAATTAGGGAATTCTTCTCTCGCAATTTTTGAAGCAGAATATACCGAAGCTCCCGCTTCTGAAACGATAAAAACTTGAACTGGTTTATCAAACGCGATTTTTTTAATGAAAAATTCTGTTTCGCGCGAAGCGGTTCCGTTTCCAATCGAAATCGCATCAATTTGATACGCATTTACCATAGAACGGATTTTTTTTATCGCCATAGTTTCCTCGTTTTGAGGCGCGTGCGGATAAATCGTTTCGTTGTATAATAAGTCGCCTTTTTCGTCTAAGCAAACTACTTTACAACCACTTCTAAATCCTGGATCGATTGCCAAAATACGTTTTTCTCCCAACGGCGGCGCCAATAATAACTGACCTAAATTGTTGGCAAAAACCTGAATAGAATTCGCGTCAGCTTTTGCTTTTGCTTCCTGTAAAGTTTCGTTTCCAATCGCTGGATTCAACAAACGTTTATAACTGTCTTCAATCGCTAGCTGTAAATGAGCCGTTGAATTATTTTGTTTTTTAATGATAATTTCGTCAATTACATCATATGCATCGTCGATATCAACATCAATTTTCATTTTTATAAAACCTTCATTTTCTGCACGAAGCATTGCTAATAAACGGTGCGCAGGCGCTTTTGTCAACGGTTCTTCCCAATCAAAATACTGATCGAATTTTTTTGCTCCTTCTTCTTCAGCTTTCTTTTTAACGACTTTTGTAGCAATAGTCGCTTTTCGCTGAAACAATCTACGAAGTTGTTTACGAACATAAATATTTTCGTTGATCCACTCTGCTACAATATCTCTTGCACCTTGAATGGCGGCTTCTTCGTTAATAACATTTTCATTAATATATTGCGTCGAAATAAAATCGATATCAGCATCACTTTCAGAGATAATTAGTTTTGCTAAAGGTTCAAGACCAAATTCGCGCGCAACATCGGCTTTTGTTTTTTTCTTCTTTTTATATGGAAGATAGAAATCTTCAATTTCTTGTAAATCAAAACTGTCTTCTATCTTTTTCTTCAATTCTGGCGTAAGTGCTTTTTGCTCTTCGATCGATTTTAAAACAGCTTCTTTACGTTTTATAAGTGTATCGTATTCTTTCTGCAATTTGGCAATCAGCTCAATAACAGTTTCATCAAGATTTCCCGTTGCATCTTTTCGGTAACGCGAAATAAACGGAATCGTACAGTCTTCCTCTAATAATTTTACTGTGTTTTGAATACTAACTGCGGGCGCCTGAACAGACTTGGCAATAAATTGAATATTGGTCATTCTTATTTTATTTTGAATAGCAAAGATGCAAAAGTGTTTTATAATTTTTGCAGCGTTTTTTATATATATTGTTGTTTTATACTAATTAAAATTAATATAAATCTTTTAAAAGTTTTAATTCTATTTTAGTCTAGATTTTTTTTACTTGGAGGTAAAAAGTTTTCTCCTGTTACCACACTTTTACCTGTTTTATCTTCCAGAGCTATTCGTGCATTTTTAGCAATAGAACCTCCTTTTTTACCCGCTTGCGCATTTTCTACTAATCCTTTTGCTTCATCACTTTCAGCGATCTGACGTGTAGAAAGCTCTGCCAGCGCCGTAAAAATTAATTCAGCTTCAGACATATGATCACGTAAATTTTGAGATTCCAATCCCTTTACTTCTTTATGTTTTTTAACAGATAATCCTGTCCATTCTTGATGAATAATATTTGTTAACAATGCAAATTCATCCTTTCCTTCAACACCAGATTCTTTCCAATAATCTGTCAGTTTATTTCTAGTCTCCTGTCCTGTCATTCTCTGTTGAATCCATTTCTCGCTTCGTCCCATATTTTGCCAGTTTTCACGAGCGCGATCTACACTTTGCGACGGGTCTCCAATTTCCTGAATCCTTTCATAACCTACTTTTGCCAACCATTGTTTAAAAGGTTCTGCTTTTGGAGAAGGAATAGATTGAATTAAACGCAATAAAGTTTCGGTATCTGCAGTATCTGTGAGACGATTTTTCCCGTCTTCTGCGAGCATTTTGAACTGTCGACAAAGTGTCGACAGTTCAAGTCCATCATCTGTTTTAACTCTAATTTTCATTTTATACCAATAATCTCTTGGATTGACACTATCAGTTAAAATTTGAATAACATCAATTACCGAAAAATACCAAATTTCATTTTCAGCGTCATAATGACTTCTTACCTTTTTTTCTTCAAATAATTGTATTGGACTCATATTGATTATAATTATATTTTTTGTTCTTACTTTGATGGAACTAAAATAATATCTTTGTACGAATTTTATTAATAATTTATGAGAATTTTATTACTTTATTTTTCGATTATAAATGTCATAGTTTTCATTTTAGCTGGATATGACAAATCTCAAGCCAGAAAAAATAATCGACGAATTCCTGAAAAAACCTTGTTTCTCATGGCTTTAACTGGAGGTTCACCAGGGTTATTAACAGCGATGTTATTCTTTAAACATAAAACGAGTAAAACTTCTTTTATTGTGAAGTTTGTAGTGATTTTAGCAATTCAAGCAACACTTATTATTGCCTTTCTAAACTATAAAAAGTAGATATTAACATTGTTAATAACTCAAAAAATAGTGTTTTATAAACAATTTAAATAACTGAATTATAATTAGTTAAATAAAAACCGGACAAATTTAAAAATCGGTCCGGTGTGTTTATGAATAGGTGCGCAGCACCGAATTTTTTTTTGACTTTTTACGCACAAGCGATTTTATTCACTCTATTTTGGTGTCTTCCACCTTCAAAAGCCGTATCAAGGAAAGTTTCAACGATTTCAACAGCCTGATGAATCGATGTGAATCTCGCTGGAATACTCACAATATTTGCATCATTATGTAAACGTGTTAAATACGCGATTTCTTTAGTCCAACATAAACCAGCTCTTACTTTCGGGTGTTTATTAACAGTCATTGCGATTCCGTTACCGCTTCCGCAGATTACGATTCCAAAATCAGCTTTTCCTTCAGATACATCATTGGCAACCGGATGTCCAAAATCTGGATAATCTACAGAAGCGTCAGTATCTGTACCATAGTTAGTTACCTCATATCCTCTAGCTTTCAGCATTTCAACAATTGCTTTTTTATATTCTGGTCCTGCGTGATCGTTTCCTATTGAAATTTTCATTTTTAATACTATTAAGTTGTGTATTGCAAATTTACTTAATAAAAAGATGTTTGCCACTAATTACA
The DNA here is from genome assembly GCF_042436695.1 of Flavobacterium sp. HJSW_4. Classification (NCBI taxonomy): domain Bacteria; kingdom Pseudomonadati; phylum Bacteroidota; class Flavobacteriia; order Flavobacteriales; family Flavobacteriaceae; genus Flavobacterium; species Flavobacterium sp. HJSW_4. The sequence goes on along the minus strand of NZ_JBHNPP010000032.1, from coordinate 5,703 downwards.
CTAATTTTCACAAATTTTTTTCTTTTTAATTACATTCTCAACAATGCAACTATAATTAGTGTACATTCGTGAAATTCGTGGCATAAAACCTTCGTTTTACAACTATCTTACTTTCAAATATTTATGAGGTTATTAACATTTTTGATAACTATATAACTATCTCATAATCAATAAATAAAATTCAGAATATTTGTTAAAATTTTGAGGTGTTAATAGCAGTTCGTAATTCGTTGATATTCAATTAACTTTAAGTTAACAGAAAATGTTAATAAGTTCGAAAAGAAAATTAGAAGTTTTTTTTGGTTGTTTCGAAAAATTCCATAATCCAAAACTGGAATTTAATATGCAAGAAAAGTTTCGTGAATTTTTGGAAAAGTTATCAATATCAAAAATACCATTTTCAACAGAAATCAACATATCAACTTATCTACAAAATCAATTCATTTTTGGTTGTCAACCGTTGTTAATTAAAATACAAAAAGTCTTATAAATTAATCATTTAACTAAAAATAACTATGTTGATAACTCAGAATAACTAAGAGAAACTTCATTTCAATACTTTTAAAAATAAATTTATTCGACATATTAACACACTATAATAACCAACAAATTTTTTTAAATTTTTAAAAATCTTTTTTGTTGTATTTAATATATGTTGAAAACTAAAAAAGGTTGAAAAGGAAAAAAAATTTTTTTGAATTGAATTTTACTCTGTTTTGAATTTGTTTGAATTTTGTTTCAGACGATTTTGAGAGGGTTGTTGAGATTATCCAGAATTTCTTGAACTTGATCGAAATCGTTTGGATGAACTTTGAGTTTGATGCCACCAAGCGCATTGGAGTAAAACGGCATAACGGAGAGTGTCATTTCGTTTTCGAAAAAATAAGGGATTCCTTCTTGTTCCAGTAAGTGTTTGAGAACTACGGTTTCGTGCAGATAATTGAATACGGCGATCGTTTTAAAGCTTTCCATTTTAGGTCTTTTTGTAAATGTACGAAAAGTTATATTTTTAATAATTCTATTTGCTAAAAAGTATTATCTGATATCTTATTTGTAATTTTAAGCCTTATTAGAAAAGATATATGAGTAAGAAAATTAGAAAGCCGATAAAAAAGGAGAAAGATTTCTCTGGAAAAATACTTAAAATTTTATCGCAAAATGCTAATAAACCTTTCAATTACAAACAAATAGGAGCTAAGCTAGAATTAGACGATACCAATAGCAGAAATCAGATTATAAAAGATTTAAAGATTCTTGCAGCTCAAAAGAAGATTATAGAAACAGAACCTGGAAAATACTTAGTCAAAGCAGTTAGCCAAGATTATTACGAAGGAACAATAGATATGACGAGTAGAAAAACGGCATATTTTGTTTGTCCTGATTTTTCAGAAGATGTTTTTATTCCTACCAATAATTTGAATCGTGCATTAGACAAAGACAAAGTAAAAGTTTACGTTTATAACAGAAGAAAAGGAAAAAGACCTGAAGGTGAAGTAATTGAAATTATTGAAAGAGATAAAACAGAGTTTGTAGGTGTAATAGATATGCAGCCAAATTTTGCTTTTGTATCTACTGCAAATCCTAAAATGTATACCGATATTTTTATTCCAAAGGATAAAATTGGTGAAGCAGAAAATGGAGATGTAGTTTTAGTGAAGATAGAAGATTGGCCAAAAAGAGCTGATAGTCCGTTTGGATCTGTAATTCGAGTACTTGGAAAACCTGGAGAACACAATACAGAAATTCATGCAATTTTAGCAGAATATGGTTTGCCATCTGATTTCCCAGTAGAAGTAGAGGTTTTTGCACAAAAACTGGATACTTCAATTCAGGAATCTGAGATTGCAAAACGTCGTGATATGCGTGATACACTTACGTTTACGATTGACCCGAAAGATGCAAAAGATTTTGATGATGCCTTGTCTTTCAAAAAGTTAGAAAACGGAAATTTCGAAATTGGTATTCACATTGCTGATGTTTCCTATTATTTAGAAGAAGGTACGATTCTGGATGATGAAGCGTATCAAAGAGCTACTTCGGTTTATTTGGTCGATAGAGTAGTGCCAATGCTTCCTGAAGTATTGTCTAACTTTGCTTGTTCGTTACGTCCGAATGAGGAGAAATATACTTTCTCTGCAGTATTTGAAGTTTCTCCGACAGCTCAAGTTATTAACCAATGGTTTGGAAGAACTGTAATTTATTCAGATCAGCGTTTTGCTTACGAAGAAGCTCAGCATATCATTGAAACAAAAGGAAATAATACAATTCCGGTTGATATTTCTATTACTGGAGATTCTTATGTTGTTTCAGATGAAATTGTTGAAGCGACTTTAAAACTAGATGAATTAGCGAAGATTTTAAGAAAGAAAAGAATGCAGCAAGGTGCCATTTCTTTTGATAAAGTCGAAGTGAAATTTAATCTGAATCAAGAAGGAGAACCTGAAGGTGTTTATTTCAAAATATCAAAAGATGCCAATCATTTGATTGAAGAATTCATGCTTTTGGCTAATAGAAAAGTAGCTGAATACATTGGAAAGCAAAAGAAAACCTTTGTTTACCGTATTCACGACGAACCAAATGAAGACAAACTAATTGCGATGCAAAACGTAATTGCTAAGTTTGGTTATAAAATTGATTTTAGAACAAAAGGCGATATAGCAAAATCTATCAATGCTTTGATGGAAGAAGTAAATGGTAAGAAAGAACAAAATCTTATTGATACTCTTGCGATTAGAAGTATGAGTAAAGCCAAGTATTCGACTGATAATATTGGTCATTATGGTTTAGCTTTTGATTATTATAGCCATTTCACATCGCCAATTCGTCGTTATCCAGACGTTATGGTACACCGTTTGTTACAATATTATTTGGATGGAGGAGCTTCTGTAGACGAAGAAACCTACGAAACAAAATCGTTGCATTGTTCTAACATGGAAAGTTTAGCTACTAATGCTGAACGAGATAGTATTAAATACATGCAGGTTAAATACATGCAGGATCATCAGGACGAAGAATTCCTTGGAGTTATTTCTGGTGTTACTGAATGGGGAATTTATGTTGAAATCATTTCAAACAAATGCGAAGGAATGGTGAGAATCAGAGAGATAAAAGAGGATTACTATACTTTTGACGAAAGGCAATATGCTTTGGTTGGAGCTAATTCTAATCGTTTATTGCAGTTAGGAGATGAAATTTATGTGAAGGTAAAAAATGCCGATTTAGTTAAAAAACAACTGGATTTTCACTTTTTGAGAAGAGCAGAATAAAATAATTAATTTAAAAATAAAAGTATGAGAAAGCTAATTATAGGAGCAGCAATTTTATTTGTACAAATGTCTTTTGGTCAGGTTACCAAAGAGTTGGGTGATTTTGATACCGTTAAAGTGTTTGATAAATTAAGCGTAAAGTTAGTTCAAGGATCTGAAAATAAAATTGTTATAAAAGGAACAAGAGAAGCAGAATTAGAAGCTGTTAATAAGAATGGTATTTTAAAATTAAGAATGCCATTTCCAAAACTTCTATCTGGAAATGATCTTGAAGTTACTTTGTATTATAAACATATAGAATTGATTGATGCTAACGAAGGAGCAACCGTAACAAGCAATGAAGCTATTAAAGCAACTTCGTTTAAAGTAAGTGCACAAGAAGGTGCAATTATAAATGTTGATTTAGATGTTGATAAGTTAAAAGTAAGCTCAGTATCAGGAGGTTCGATTACATTAACTGGTAAAGCTGCAAATCAAGATGCAAGTTTAGGAGCTGGAGGTTATTTACTAGCAAGTAAATTGGCCACTTCTCAGACTACTGTAAGTGTTTCTGCGGGAGGAAAAGCAGATGTTAATGCTTCTACCCTTGTGGATGCAAAAGTGAGCGCAGGAGGCTCTATTTACATTTATGGAAAACCGAAACAAATTAATCAGAAAACAGTTTTTGGAGGTAAAATTGAAGAAGTAAAATAACAAGTCGTATTTTGATGATAAATGATATTTTGGCTGGACTGCCTTGGGGACTTTTTCTAAGCTTTATGGTAGGTCCGGTATTTTTTGTACTATTAGAAACCAGCATTACAAAAGGATTTAGAGCTGCATTGGCTTTTGACTGTGGCGTTGTATTAGGTGATATTTTTTTCATAGCAATCGCATATCTAGGAAGTTATAGGTTAATTTCTAGCTTAAAAGATAAACCAGCACTGTTTATTTTTGGAGGTATAATTATGCTGGCTTATGGCATAATCTCTTTTGTTAAATTGAAAAAAGGAGAAAAAATAAATGACGAAGAAATCGATCGTGATATTATTAAAAGAAATTACGGGAGTTTATTCGTAAAAGGTTTTTTACTTAACGTTATTAACATTGGTGTTTTAGGTTTTTGGTTAGCGGTAATTATTTCAATTGGTCCAAAATTGCAAATGCAGACTCCAAGAATGATGACCTTTTTTGTTTCTGTTATCGTTGCCTATTTGTTAGTTGATTGTATTAAAATACTTTTAGCCAAACAGTTAAAATCTAAAATGACACCGATAAACATTCTAAAAATTAAAAAAGGAATTAGTATTGTTTTAATGGTTTTTGGAGTAGTGTTGATAACTCAAGGTTGGTTTCCAAAAGAGAAAGAAATGGTTAAAAATGCTTTCGAAAGAATAGAAAAGAAGTAGTTGTTAATAACTCTAATTATATCAAAAAAGCCTCTGATTTTCAGAGGCTTTTTTGTGTTTAGAACTTTGTCAAGGTTGACTATTTACAGATTCAGTTTGTCATTTCTGACAAGATTGTGATGAAAAAATCAGACATAAAAAAAACTTCAAATTGCTTTGAAGGTTTTTAAGGCATCGTTCGGATTCGAACTAAATATTTTAATTAATTTTTTCTAAAAATTAGGCATAAAAAAAAGAGACACATTTCTGTATCTCTTTTGAGGCATCGTCCGGATTCGAACCGGAGTAGGAGCTTTTGCAGAGCCCAGCCTAGCCGCTCGGCCACGACGCCATTACTTGAACGGTTGGCAAAAGTAACTAAAATCTTTAAATTTCAAAAGTTTCAACTAAACTATTTTAAAAAAATACAGATTTAATTTGAACGATTACTTTCTAATTTCCGTCATTTTTATAGTAACTGACTCAACATCACCACCAATAGGAGGATTAATTTTAGAAACCCAAACGGTTGTTTTTTCTACAGTTTCTATCTCTTCCAGCACTCGAATATTGATTCTTTTGGCTACATGTTCTAATAAATGCGAACGAATTGCCATTTCTTCAGCTACAATTTTGTTCAAATGTACGTAGTCAACAGTGTCTAAAAGATGATCTGTTTCGGCTGATTTCTGTAAATTAGTTTTAATTTTTAGATCAACAGTATAATCAGATCCAATTTTTCCTTCTTCAATTAAACATCCGTGGTAAGAAAAAGTACGGATATTTTTCAGTTTTATAACTCCCATTTTTATGTTGTTTCTAGTTTCAAATTTCAGGTTTTACGCCAGTTAGATAACTTTAAATCTGAAAGCTGAAACCTTTTTTTTATCTTTGCTAAAATTACTATAAAATAATGGCATCAGAAGAGAAATCACTCAATTTTATTGAACAAATCATAGAGGAAGACGTAAAATCAGGTCTTTCAAATACTAAACTTCGCTTTCGTTTTCCACCAGAACCTAATGGTTATTTACACATTGGGCATGCAAGTTCTATTGCTTTAAATTTTG